>JAABRJ010000490.1 GCA_011390985.1 Desulfobacteraceae bacterium | reverse complement strand
GGATCCGGCGGAATGGACCCGGCGGTCAATTTTCAACACGGTCAACATGGGAAAATTCTCGAGCGACCGCTCGGTTCGGGAGTATGCCGAAAAAATTTGGAAAATCAAACCGCTGAAAGGCTGAGGGCGGCCGGCGGAGCGACGGCGGTTGTCTTTAACAGCGCCGTTTTGCGGAGGAAAGGATTCAGGCAGCCGGGGGGGAGTTGCGGAAAAAAAATCGGTTGCGCCCGCTTCTTGCGGAAACTTCGCCAGTGGGGTAGCCCCCAACAAGAAAGGCCTGCGGGAAAAACGCCTCTCGCAAGCCTTCTGAATTGCAGTGGAGGCGGCAACCAGATTCGAACTGGTGAATGGAGGTTTTGCAGACCTCTGCCTTACCACTTGGCTATGCCGCCAAAAAAAAAATGGAGCGGGAAACGGGATTTGAACCCGCGACTTCGACCTTGGCAAGGTCGCACTCTACCACTGAGTTATTCCCGCTCAACGGGACTGGTGTGTACCTATTTGGACCTCTTTTGTCAACACAAAATTTGAAATTAGATTTCGAGAAGTTTGCGAAATCGAATGAAATAGTCGATTCCCGACCAGAGCGTAAAAACGATCGCACCCCAGAGAAAAAAGGCCCCGATGGCCTGCATGTCGATGCCGAAATAGGGGGTGTGCATCAACAGCGGAATGATCGCCGCAATCTGAAAACCGGTCTTGTACTTGCCCAGTCCCGAGGCGGAAACGTCCTTGCCGTGTTCGGCCATGATGCTTCGCAGCGCAGTAACCGCAATCTCCCGCGCCACGATGATGCAGACGATCCAGGCCGGGGTCCACCCCTGGGCCGTCAGCATGATAAAGGCGGTGCAGACCAGCAGTTTGTCCGCCAGAGGGTCCATTACCTTGCCGAAGGTGGTCACCAGACCACGGCTGCGGGCCAAGTAGCCGTCGAGATAATCGGTGATCGCCGCGGCACTGAAAACCATGGCGGCCATAAAGGAACTCAGCGGCACAGGCGCCAGCATCAGCAGGACCACTGCGGGCGAGGCCATGATCCGGAAGAGGGTCAGGCTGTTGGGATGCATCAGACGCTCGCGCATCCGCCGCCCGCTGCCATGGGACACTTTTGAGGTCACCGGATCACCCCTGCGCCTTGTTCCAATCGTCCAGGAAGCACTTCAACCCCTTGTCCGTCAGGGGGTGCCCGGCCATCTTGGCAAGCACGTTGAAAGGTATGGTGGCGATGTCCGCCCCGATCATCGCCGATTCCAGCACATGCAGCGGGTGGCGCACGCTGGCCACGATCACCTCGGTTTCAAAGGCGTAGTTGTCGTAAATCTGAACGATCTGCTCCACCAGCTGCAGACCGTCGTGGGAAAGGTCGTCCAGGCGCCCCACGAAGGGGCTGACAAAGGCAGCGCCGGCCTTGGCCGCCATCAGCGCCTGCAAGGGGGAAAAGACCAGGGTGACGTTGGTCTTGATCTTCTCGTCGGCAAGGGTCCGGGCGGCTTTGAGGCCGTCGACCGTCATGGGGACCTTGACCACGATGTTCTCATGGATTTTGGCCAACTGGCGGGCCTCCTTGAGCATGCCGGCGGTGTCGCAGCTGATGACCTCGGCGCTGATCGGGCCGTCGACAATGCTGCAGATCTCCCGAATGATGGTTTCGAAATCGCGGCCTTCCTTGGCGATCAGCGACGGGTTGGTGGTGACGCCGTCGACCATCCCCATCCGGTGCGCCTCTTTGATTTCCGCTATGTTGGCAGTGTCGATAAAAAATTTCATTTAACCAAGCCTCCTCATGGGTCGCAATCAGTTCTCGTGGTGATCCAGGTAATGGTCCCGGCATTCGGAGCTGCAAAAATTGAGATCGCGGCCCCCGACGGTGTGTTGAACGCCGTCTCTGCGGGGAAAATAGATCTCACATGCCGGGCATTTGGTCATGATATCGTCGATCTCGCGCGAAGTCGGCTGCGCACCGGCGTCCCCACGCGTCAAGCTCTGGCGGACCCATAACTTCAGGGCCCGATACCCCAGGTAGACCAGCAGAATTAAAATGATCAGCCGCACGCTATCGGTTCCACTTCCTGTGCCGGGTCGAGCAGTTCGGTCAAAAGCACCCCCATGCGCTTGTGCAGCAAGGGGTGCACCATGTTCGGGTCTATATCACAGATGGGCATCAGCACAAAACGCCTTTTGTGCATGCGGGGGTGCGGAATGATCAGGTCGTCGCTCTCCATCGCCAGATCGTCGTAGAGCACGATGTCCATGTCCAGCACCCGGGGCCCGAAGCGAACACCTTTCTGGCCTCTTCCGACCTGCCGTTCAATGGCCTTCAGCGCGGTCAGCAGGGCCCGCGGCGGCAGCGCGGTCTGCACCACGACGGCGGCGTTGACAAACCAGTCCTGGTCCACGAAGTCCACCGGCCGGGTCCGGAAAAAGCGCGAACGGGCAACGATCCGCGCAGCTCCGGACAATTCCAGGAGCGACAGCCCGCGGCGCAGGTGGGCCAGTGTGTCACCGATATTGGACCCGATCGAAAGAACGGCGCGGTGCGTGGGCATGCGATCAGATCCAGGCCTCTTCGCAGAGTTCTCCCCGGTAGATCAGCCGGGCGTCGCCCTCCATGAAGATGCTGTGGTAGCGGTGGTCTTCCATCTGAAAGAAAATCATCAGGGTCTCGCCCCCGCGGGTCACCACCGCAATGGGCGAGCGGCGGCCGTCAAGCGCGGCCGTCACCAGGGCAGCGGCAATGGCGCCGGTGCCGCAGGCCAGGGTTTCATCCTCAACCCCGCGTTCGTAGGTGCGCACGGCAATTGCGCCTTCCGGCCGCGGACAAACCACATTCACGTTGGTGCCTGCCGGCGCGTAGTGGTCGTGATAACGGATTTCGCGCCCCAGGGCGACCACATCCAGCGCATCGACATCCGCGCAGGGGACAACCACGTGGGGGACGCCCGTGTTCACGCTGCTGACGGTCAGGGTCCCGCGGGCGAGCGTGATCGGGTAGGACAGGCGCAGCCCGACCGGGTCGGGCATCTTGACCTTGACCCGTTTGCCCGTCACTTCGGCGGCCACGGGGCCGGCTGCGGTCAGAAAGGTCATGCGCTGCCCGGCGATGCCGTTTAGGTAGGCAAACCGCGCGACGCAGCGCGCACCGTTGCCGCACATTTCGGCCGGGCTGGCATCCGAGTTGAAAAAGCGCCAGCGGAAATCCGCCCCCTGCGCGTCTTCCACCAGAATCAGGCCGTCGGCCCCGGCGGAAAGCTTGCGCCGGCAGACCCCGCGCACAAAAGCCGCCAGACGCTCTTCGGGCACCAGCGGGGTGCGGTTATCGATAACGATGAAATCGTTGCCGCTGCCGCTCATCTTGAAAAAGGGAATCCAGGTCATGCCGCGCCCTCCGCACTTAAACGACCGCCGTATACTTCAGCCCCCCCAAAAACAACTCAGGGAAAAACCAGTTCGACGAAGTTGGAATCGCCGAAGCGGGTGTCCCCGGCGCCGTAGCCGACCACCTTGTAGGTGTACCCGTGGCCCGCTTGCAGCGCCTCACTGAAAGTCATCCGGGCGCGGGCGTCACCCCCGAGGCTCAGGTCGGCCGCCTGCTCGAAGCGCAGCGGGCAGCTCGGGCACTCGCTGCCGGAAAGGGGAATTCGGGAGCGGTAAACCCGGAACCCGGTCACTTCCATGACGCGCCCCGAGGGGCGCCCGGGGGGCGTCCAGGTCAACACCACGCGGCCGTCTTCGACCCGGCCCTGGAGGTCCTGGACGGGCGGCGGCATCATCTTCGGGGGTATCGGCGGGCCTTTAACGCCGCAGCCGGTCGGTGCCAGCAGGCCGAAGACGGTCATCGTCAGCAGCAGCAATCGAAAGGCGGTTAAGGACCGAAGCATTTTGGTTTGGACCTCAGAGTTGCGAGTGAAAATACGTCCACGGGAAGACGCCGCAGTGGGGTTCGTCTAAAAGGCCCATCAGCCGGGGCATCCAGCCCCGCAAACATGTCGGAAGGACCGCCACGCGGAAGCGCATTTTTTACCTCGGCACTTATGCCCCGGGTGCCGGGAACCAGCTGCGGCGGTCGTCTTCCAGCCGCTGCCGGGCAAGGGCCAGCGCGGCTTTGACGTTCTCGGTGGCGGTGCCGCCCAGGGAGCGCCTGCGGTCCACCATCTGGCGCGTGGTCAGGACCTCAAAGATATCGGCTTTGACCAGGGGCGAAAAGCGCTGCAGCTCCTCGAGGGTCAATTCATGCAGTTCCCGCTTGACCGAAAGGGCAAACGCGACGGCCTGGCCGACACACCCGTGGGCCTTGCGAAAGGGCAGCCCCTGGGTGACCAGGTAGTCGGCCAAGTCGGTGGCATTCAGAAAGCCCGTCGCCGCGGCGCGCTGCATGGCCTCGGCGTTGATCGTCAACTTGGGCAGCATCCGGATGTAGATCCCCAGGCTGCCCTTGAGGGTGTTGACCGCGTCGAACAGCGGCCCCTTGTCCTCCTGCATGTCGCGGTTGTATGCCAACGGCAGCCCTTTCATCGTGGTCAAGAGCGCCACCAGGGCGCCGTAGACCCTGCCGGTTTTACCGCGCACGAGTTCCGGTACATCCGGGTTTTTCTTTTGCGGCATGATGCTGCTGCCGGTGGCAAACGCGTCGGGCAGCCCGATGAACCCGAACTCCGCCGAGGACCACAGCACCAGTTCCTCTGAAAGCCGGCTGAGATGCATCATGCAGATGCTGGCCGCGGAGAGAAACTCCAGCATGAAGTCGCGGTCCCCGACCGTGTCTATGCTGTTGGCCGATACGGCCGGAAAATCGAGCAGTTCGGCCGTGTAGGCCCGGTCGATGGGGTAGGTGGTACCCGCCAGGGCCGCCGCCCCGAGGGGCAGGACGTTGATGCGCGCAAAGTTCTCTTGCAGCCGCTCGCTGTCGCGGGTGAACATCTCGTAGTAAGCCAGCCAGTGATGGGCCAGCAGCACGGGCTGGGCCCGCTGCAGATGGGTGTAACCCGGCAGGATGACATCCAGGTGCGCCCCGGCCAGATCAGCAAACACCCCTCGCAGGGCGATCAGGTAGGCGGCGATTTCGCGCACCTCGCTGCGCAGGTACATCCGAACATCCAGGGCCACCTGATCGTTGCGGCTGCGGGCGGTGTGGAGTTTCTGGGCGACGGTGCCCACCTCCTGCACCAGCCGGGCCTCGATGTGCATGTGAATATCCTCCAGGCTGTCGTCATAGCGGAAGTTGCCGCGCTCGATCTCGCGCCGGATCCGGCCCAGCCCTTCGACCAGCTGCGAGGCCTCCTCGGCGGTGATGATCCCTGCCCGCGCCAGCATGCGGCAATGGGCGACGCTGCCTTCGATATCATAGGCATACAGATGCCGGTCGACGTCGATGGAAGCGGTGAAGCTTTCCACCAGGCGATCGGTCTTTTCGGCGAATCTGCCTTCCCAGGGTTTCTCGGACATACCCCTCCTTGCCTGCTGCTGTGAACCGGGGCGGCGCGGGCCCCGGAGACGCTTTCAGAATAAAACGGCCGCCACCCGCGCAACACGTCCGCCTCAGGCCGCCGCTGCAGACCGTCAGCCTGCCATCAGCTTGCGAATTCTCAGCCGCAGGGCGTTCAGCCGGATGAACCCCTCGGCATCTTTCTGACTGTAAACATCGTCATCCTCGAAGGTCGCGAAATCCACGCGGTAGAGGGATTTTTCGGACTTGCGCCCGAGAATGGTGCAGTTACCCTTGTACAGCGACAACCGGACGGTGCCGGAGACGTTGCGCTGGGTTTCATCGATCATCGTCTGCAGCAGCTCGCGCTCCGGGGCAAACCAGAAGCCGTTGTAGATCAGTTCAGCGTATTTGGGCACCAGCGAATCCCGCAGGTGAAGCACCTCGCGGTCCAGGGTGATGGACTCCAGCGCCATGTGGGCCGCCCGCAGAATCGTGCCGCCGGGGGTTTCGTAAACCCCGCGGGATTTCATGCCCACGAAGCGGTTTTCGACCAGGTCCACCCGGCCGATGCCGTTTCGGCCGCCAAGGCGGTTGAGCTCGGCCAGCAGCGCGGCCGGTGAATGCCCCTGGCCGTCAATGGCGACGGGGTCTCCGTGTTCGAACGCGATTTCGACAACTTCGGACGCATCGGGCGCCTCCTGGGGAGAGACCGTGAAGGTGAACATTTCCGCCGGCGGCGCGCTCCAGGGGTCTTCCAGAATGCCGCCCTCGTAGCTGACATGCAGCAGGTTGCCGTCCATGCTGTATGGTTTGGCGCGCGTGGTGGGCACGGGGATGCTGTGCTTGGCGGCAAAGGCCATCAGGGCCGTGCGCGACTGCAGATCCCACTCCCGCCAGGGGGCGATGATCCGAATGTGGGGGTTGAGGGCCAGATACGACAGCTCAAAGCGCACCTGGTCGTTGCCTTTGCCGGTGGCCCCGTGACTGACGGCATCGGCCTCTTCCAGGGCGGCGATTTCCACCTGCCGTTTGGCGATCAGCGGCCGGGCGATCGAGGTTCCCAGCAGATACTGCCCCTCGTAGATGGCGTTGGCCCGAAAAGCCGGGAAAACATAGTCGCGCACAAAGGGCTCTTTGAGATCGTCGATGTAGACCTTCGCGGCCCCGGTCCGCAGGGCGTTGGCCTTCACCAGCGACATGTCGTCGCGCTGGCCGATATCGGCCGAAAAGGCAACCACGTCGCAGCCGTAGGTTTCCATCAGCCATTTCAGAATCACCGACGTGTCCAGACCGCCGGAATAGGCCAGCACCACTTTTTTTACACTCTCAGACACCGTATTCTCCTCGCGATCAAAGTTGACAGTTCCGTAAAAAGCCCAATTTCTGCGTTGCGCTGCATCTCGAATTTCCCGCGGGTCACAGCAGCAGGTCGAGACAGGCCACCAGCCCGTCGATCTCCGCGCGCGAGATGGTCAGCGGCGGCACGAAGCGCAGGATGTTGCCCTGGATGCAGTTTATCAGGTAGCCTTGGTCCATGCAGGCCCGTACGATGGCGTCGCCGTCACGGCTGATCTCCATTCCCAGCAGCAGCCCGAGGCCGCGGATCTCGGTCACCGATGCGTGACGCGACTGAAGGCCCAGGAGTTGCTCCCGGAAATAGGCGCCGGTCGAAGCGGCCTGTGCGATCAGCCCGCCGCTGAGAGCCTTGACCACCTCCAGGGCGGCCGCCGTCACGATCGGTGACCCGCCGAAAGTTGAGGCGTGGCTGCCAGGCCCAAAAGCCGCGGCGGCCTTCTCGGTCGCCAGCATGGCGCCGATCGGCAGCCCGTTTGCAAGCGCCTTGGCCAGGGTCATGATGTCGGGCCGAACACCAAAATGCTCGTGAGCAAAGAGCTTGCCGGTGCGGCCGATCCCGGTCTGGATTTCATCGAACACCAGCAGGGCGCCCGCCTCGTCGCAGAGCGCGCGCACCGCCTGAAGGTAGCCGGGGGCCGGCGGGCGCACGCCGCCCTCCCCCTGAACCGGCTCGAGCACCACGGCCGCGGTCTGGTCGTCCACCGCCCGCGCCAGCGCCTCGATATCGTTGAAGGGCACGAATTCAAAGCCCGCCAGGACGGGTTCAAAGCCCTGACGGACCTTCGCCTGCCCGGTGGCCGAGAGGGTCGCAAAGGTCCGTCCGTGGAAGGAGCGCTCCATCGCCACTACCCGCCGGCGACCGGTTTCGCCACGGTCGTTGAAATACTTGCGCACCAGCTTGAGTGCGGCCTCGTTGGCTTCGGCACCGCTGTTGCAGAAAAAAACCCGGTCGGCGAAACTGTGGGCCGTAAGCCAAGCCGCCAGTTCGGTCTGGGGGACGGTGTAGTACAGGTTGGAGACGTGCAGCAGACGTTTCGCCTGCCGGCAGATCGCCTCGGCCACCGCCGGGTGCGCGTGGCCCAGGTTGCAGACGGCGATACCGGCGACAAAATCCGTGTAGCGCCGGCCGTCGCTGTCCCAGACGCTGGCGCCGCTGCCTTCCACCAGAACGATCGGAAAGCGTTTGTAGGTGGCCGCAATGGCGCCGTCGGCGGCGGCGATGATGGGGTTTTGAGCCGGGCTCACAGCGTCACCTCGGTTCCGATGCCCTGATCGGTGAACAGTTCCAGCAGCAAGGCATGGCGCTTGGCGCCGTTGATGATTTGCACCTTTTGCACCCCGTCGGCCAGCGCCTTGAGGCCATATTCGATCTTGGGGATCATCCCGCCGGAGATCTCGCCGTCGTGTATCATCCGGCGCACCGTCCGGGAATCGATGGAGGAGATCAGGTTGCCGGAAGCGTCCATGACCCCGTCGACGTCGGTCAGCAGCATCAGCCGGCCGGCGGAAAGCGCCCCGGCGATCCGGCCGGCGACCAGATCGGCATTGATGTTGAATGTTTCCCCGGCCTCGCCCGCCCCCACCGGCGCTATGATGGGGATGAAGCCTTGGCTTGTCAGCGTTTGAATGATCTCGGGGTTTATTCGAGTGACTTCCCCGACGAGCCCCGGATCGATGATTTCCGGTGGTTTGGTGTCGTCCTCCTGGTAGACGATCTGAAGCTTATTGGCCATGATCAGCCCACCGTCCTTGCCGCTCAACCCCACCGCACGGCCGCCCTGGCGATTGACCTGCGCCACGATGGCCTTGTTGACCTTGCCGCCTAAAACCATCTCGACCACGTCCATGGTGGCGGCGTCGGTCAGCCGCATCCCGCGGACGAACCGGGGCCGGATCCCCATGCGATCCAACACGGAATTGATCTGGGGCCCGCCGCCGTGGACGACCACCGGGTTGAGCCCGATAAACTTCATCAGGGTGACGTCGCGCGCGAAGGCTTCCTTGAGGTCCTCGTCCACCATGGCGTGCCCGCCGTATTTGATCACGATCGTCATCCCGGAAAACCGCCGGATATAGGGCAGCGCTTCGATCAGGATGTCAGCGACACTGGGGGTCATGAGCGGTTCCTCCGAGGCCTGGGCAGCCGCAAACGGGCCGTCAAACCGTGATTTCCGGCTACAGGATGTAACGGCTGAGGTCTTCGTCCTGGACAATCGCCATCAGTTTCTCGCGAACATACGCGCCGTCGATCACCACCCGCTGGCCGGCCATGTCGGGTGCGTCGAAGAGGATGTCTTCCAGCAGCCGCTCCATCATGGTGTGGAGCCGGCGGGCGCCGATGTTTTCGGTTCGGGTGTTGACATCTTCGGCGATCCGGGCGATCTCGGCGACTGCATCGTCTTCGAAGACCACCTCGAGCCCCTCGGTGCGCAACAAGGCGATGTACTGGAGCAGCAAGGCGTTGCGGGGCTCGGTCAGAATGCGCTCGAAATCCTTCTGCCCCAGGGAGTGGAGCTCCACCCGGATCGGAAAGCGGCCCTGCAGTTCGGGTATCAGATCGGAGGGTTTGACGGCATGAAAGGCGCCGGCCGCGATAAAAAGTATGTGATCGGTGCGCACCGGGCCGTACTTGGTGATCACCGTGGAGCCCTCGACGATCGGCAGCAGGTCGCGCTGCACCCCTTCGCGGGAGACGTCCGGGCCGCGCCCGCCTTCTTTTCCGGCGATTTTGTCGATTTCATCCAGAAAAACGATGCCCGACTGTTCGACCTTGACCACCGCCTGTTTGACGACCTTCTCCATGTCGACCAGCCCCTGCACTTCCTCTTGGGTGATGATCGCCAGCGCCTCGCTCACCTTGACCTTGCGCCGTTTGGAGCTCTTGGGCAGCAGCCCGCTGAACATGTCCTTGAAATTGATCCCCATCTCCTCCATGCCGACGTTGGAAAAAATTTCCACGATCGGCATGGACTTGTCGGCGACGTCCAAATCCACGTAGCGCTCATCGAGTTTCCCGCGGCGCAGCATGCCACGCAGCTTTTCCCGAGTCGATGAGGGCTCGGCGGTGGTGGCGCTCACCACCTCGAAGGCGGGTTCCTTGGCATCTTCGCCCTTGGGGAACTTATCCCCCCCGGCTTTGGGCAGCAGCAAATCCAGCAGGCGCTCTTCGGCGATCCGGCCGGCTTTGTCCCTGACCTGCTCCTGTTCACGGGATTTGAGCATGTTGACGGTCAGTTCGAGCAGATCCCGGATCATGGATTCCACGTCCCGGCCGACATAGCCCACCTCGGTAAACTTGGAGGCCTCGACCTTGATAAAGGGGGAGTCGGCCAGCTTGGCCAATCGCCGGGCGATTTCGGTCTTGCCGACGCCGGTGGGCCCGATCAGGATGTTGTTCTTGGGGGCGATCTCGTCGCGCAGCTCGGGATCGACCTTTTTACGCCGCCAGCGGTTGCGCAGCGCAATCGCCACCGCCCGTTTGGCATTGGCCTGCCCGACGATGTACTTGTCCAGCTC
>JAABRJ010000489.1 GCA_011390985.1 Desulfobacteraceae bacterium | reverse complement strand
TTCAGAAGGTTTCAGATCGCTCATGGTATCGCCGTTTCACGCTGAGGCGGTGTGGGTCGCGCGCCCCGGCTAGAGTTCTTCGATGGTGATGCGGTCATTGGTGTAAATGCACAAGGCGGCCGCGATTTTCATGGAGGCCTCGACGATGCCACGGGCCTCCAGGTCGCTGTGGCGCAGCAGGGCGGTGGCGGCGGCCTGGGCCCCGACGCCGCCGGAGCCGATCCCCATCACGCCCTCGTCGGGCTCGATGACATCGCCGTTTCCTGAAATCA
>JAABRJ010000488.1 GCA_011390985.1 Desulfobacteraceae bacterium | reverse complement strand
CGTGAATAAACCTTGGCCGCGATTGGTAATATGGTAAGATATTGGACGTCACGAGGTTGTCAAGGCGGCCGTCGGGGGGAAAAGCCGCCGGGGAGCCCGGGAGCGGTTTTTCCGGACCCGCCCGCCGGGGTGCGCCGTTTTCAGCTTGTTTTTGCAAAACCCTCAGGCAAGGAGGTCTGCGATGATCGCAAGCGACGTGATGGACACCCGTTTTCACTGCCTGCAGCCCGAAGACACGATCGCCACGGCGGTCAGGCGTTTCAAGGCCACCAGTGACGCTGAGGGCAAGAAGATCTTCGGCATGATGGTCACCGACAGCCGCGGGCGGCTGACAGGCATGCTCTCGATGCACGATATCCTGCTGTTCCTCCAGCCCAAGCACGTGGAGATCTGGGGCGAAATCGAGGACGTCGACCCCGAACCGATTTTCGATGCGCTGCTCGAGCGCGTCAAGAATATCCGCGTCGCCGACATCATGACTACGGAGGTTGTCACGATCAAACCGGATACCCATCTTCTGATAATCGTCGATTTGATGATCAAACGCCACATCCGGCGGCTGCCGGTCGTCGATGGCGACGTCGTCGTGGGAATCGTCTACCGGTCGGATGTCTTCTATCACCTGTTGAGAAGGTTCATCGCCTAACCTCTGAAACCGATTTCGGGCTCATGCAGCAAAGAAGGTGAATCATGCCCATCGTGGAACAGCGAAGCGTGCTGACCGGCCTGCAGGTCAAGGACGCCATGCGCCGCAACGTGCACCGCATGGCTGCCGACGGTGCGATCGCGGCCTGCATCCGGCGCATGGTCAAGTACAAGTGCAATGCGCTGCTGGTGGACGATCCGGCAGGCCGTCCGGCCGGGGTGGTGTCCAGGACCGATCTCATGGGTGCCTACTACGCCGGCCTGCCCCTTGAAACCGCCCTGGCGGACATCCTCGCCGGGCCTCCGCGGTTTTGCTACCCGGATGACGGGCTGGAGGATGCGCTCAACCTGATGCAGCAAGACGGGATCCACCGGCTCTACGTTCACGGCGCGAGGCCCGCGGAAGCCGTCGGGGTCATCGGGTTTGCGGATATCGTCGGGCTGCTTTACCGCTATTGTCGCTTCTGCGCTCAAAGCCGCCGAAAAGCCAAAAAGCCGGATGCGGCATTGCCCCGCCTGGCGGTCCGGGACGTGATGAGCCCGCTGGCGGCCGCCTGTAATCCCAACGACCCGATCGAAATGGTGATCGAGATGCTTTCCTCCCACCGTTTTGGGGCGGTTTTGGTTGCAAGTGCGCCGGGCGCGCCCGCCGGCGTCGTCTCCAAAACCGACCTCATGGTGGCCTACCTGCACGGGGTGCCGACCAGCGCCGCCGCCGAAAGCGTCATGACCGCGCCGGTGGCCGCCTGCAGTGCCGAGGCGCTGCTCGCCGAAGCGATCCAGCAGATGCTGCTGAAAGATGTCCAGCGGCTTTTCATCACCGCTGCAGATGCCCCTGCCGTGGTCGGGGTGTTGTCGCTGTCCGATGCCGCCCGCTTTCGTTCCGGGACATGCAAAGCCTGTGTGGCCAGCCGGATATTGGCGGGGGTGTAGGTGCCTGGAAAAAATGACCGCGGCCGACGGGCTGCCGGGGCACTGCGCGGCCAGCTATAGGCTGGCACCTCCCGAGCCGCAGCCGATGTCCAGAATGGTGCGGACCGCTGGAGATTTTTATAAAATTTCAAAGAGCTTTGCCGAGAAGTCATCGCGGCCGGCGGAAAACACGAGGAGCCATGAAACCAATGCACCCCAGCAATCCAGGGCCGGAGCGAAACCGGTTTGGCCAGGATCTTGCCGACCCCTTCCCCGCCCAGGACAGCTGGTGCCGCGATGGCAGCGGGCACCGTTTCACCTATGACCAGGCCCTGGAGTTGATCCGTGGGTTTCACGGCCACCCGGCCCCCGGACTGGTGATCGGCGTCAAGATGGTGAGCCTTGCGCTGGCGCGCCTGCCGCGCGACGTGATTTTTGACGCCATTTGCGAAACCCGCAGCTGCCTTCCCGACGCCGTCCAACTCCTGACCCCCTGCACCATCGGCAACGGCTGGCTGCAGATCGTCGATCTGGGGCGCTTTGCACTGGCGCTCTACGACAAGACGGAGGGCAGCGGCGTGCGGGTTTTCATCGATCCCGCGAAACTGCAGGACTGGCCTGAATTTTACGGCTGGCTCTACAAACGCAAACCCAAGCAAGAGCAGGATGCCGGCCGCCTTCAGGCGGAAATCCGGGCGGCGGGGGAACAGATCCTTGCGGTCCGCACGGTCCGGGTCCAGCCCCGCTTCCTGGGCAAACACAGCAAGGGCCAAATCGCGACCTGTCCCGCCTGCGGGGAGCCTTATCCGCTTTCGGCCGGCGGCATCTGCAAGGGCTGTCAGGGCGAGGCCCCTTACGTGCCCTCCGACGGCGGCGTGGCAGACCGCAGCCGCTGAAGCAATGCCCGGGACGCGCCGGGATTTCACCCGCCATGGAATTTAAATGACCGACGACATCAGCACTTACAGCGTCAAATGCCGCACTTGCCGCACGCGCTTCACGGTTCATCTTTTCGGGAGCCACGAGAAAAATCTGTTTCTGGTGGACAAAAAGGACTGGTATTGCGAAGCGTGTAAACAGGAATATGCCCGCCAGCAGGCCGCAAAACTGGCAGGGGCGCAGGAATCCAGCGGGTTTCCAGCCCTGCAGGGCACCCCGAAACAGGTTCCCTGGGCCGAGAAGCTCCGGGCGGAGCTGATCAACAAGCTCGACTACCTCCAAAAAACCCTCAAATTTGAAGATGAAAGTCAAAAGGCGCTCTCGGCAATGGCTTTTGACCAGTTTCGCGACGCGTGGCGCGAAAAAGCGGATGCCAAATGGTGGATCGATCAGCGCCGCATGACGGTGCGCGATATCTCCCGAAGGGTGGCGGAAATATCGGCCGCCCTTGAAAAGCGCTGACGCGCTCCCAGGACCGCCCGCAACGCCCCGCGCATGTCGGCGCACGGCCGAACGCGAAGGAAATCGTTCACGGGTGATTGCACCGTGGCGCCCGCGCCGGTAACCAAAATCCACCGATGCCTCTGCCCCCCTCAGATCGCCGGTACCCGCATGGCAGCACTCCCGGTTGACATAATTTTAGCCGACCTCAAGCAGACGCTACGGGGTCATCGCCGCGTGGTACTGCAGGCGCCCCCCGGGGCCGGCAAAACCACCCGGGTGCCGCCGGCCCTTTTGACGGAAGCCTGGCTGGCGGGCAAACGCCTGGTCCTGCTGGAGCCCCGGCGCCTGGCGGCCCGGCGGGCGGCGGACTACATGGCCCGCCAGATGGGTCAGCAAGTGGGGCAAATCGTCGGCTACCGGGTGCGCCTGGACAGCCGGGTGGGTCCGGAGACCCGCATCGAGGTCGTCACCGAGGGCGTCCTGACCCGCATGCTGCAGCGCGACCCGGCCTTGGAGGGGGTGGGCGCGGTGATCTTCGACGAATTTCACGAGCGCAGCCTCGACGGCGACCTGGCCCTGGCGCTCTGCCTGGATCTGCAGACGGCGTTGAACGAGGCGCTGCGCCTGGTGGTGATGTCCGCCACCCTGGAGGTCGAGCCGCTGGCCCGCCTGCTGGGCGGCGCGCCGGTGCTCACCTGCAACGGCCGCACCTGGCCGGTGCGCACCGCCTACCTGCCGCCGCGGCCGGACCTTTCCGTCGAGCGTGCGACGGCTGCGGCCGTGCAGCTGGCGGCGCGCCGCGAGGAGGGCAGCATCCTGGTTTTTCTGCCCGGCGCCGGAGAGATCCGGCGGGTTGCGGCGCTCGTCCAAGACGCCGGCCTGGGGCCCGAATGGGAGACCCATGCGCTTTACGGCAACCTTCCCCGGGCGGCGCAGGACCGGGCCGTCGAAGCGGCGCCGCCCGGCCGCCGCAAGGTGGTCCTGGCCACCAACATCGCGGAAACCAGCCTCACCATCGAGGGGGTGCGGGTGGTGGTGGACAGCGGGTTTTGCCGCGGCCCGCGCTTCGACGTGGCCAGCGGGATGACCCGCCTGACCACCCGCAGGATTTCGCGGGCCGCCGCCGAACAGCGGCGGGGCCGCGCCGGCCGGAGCGAACCGGGGGTCTGCTACCGGCTGTGGGCCGCCGAAACCGACGCCACCCTGGCGGCCTTCAGCCCGGCCGAAATCCTGGAGACGGACCTGGCCCGGCTTGCGCTGGAGCTCGCCCTGTGGGGCGTGGCGGCGCCCGCAGCGCTGCCCTGGCTGGACCCGCCCCCGCCGGCGGCGTTCGCGGAAGCCCGGGAGCTGCTGGCCGCCTTGGGGGCGCTTGACGTCCACGGCCGGGTAACCGCCCACGGCCGCGCCATGGCCGAGCTGCCCGTTCATCCGCGCCTGGCCCACATGCTGCTGATGGCCGCGGCCGAAGGGCAGGGGCCGCTGGCCGCCCTCCTGGCCGCAACCCTCAGCGAGCGCGATCCCCTGCGCTTTCCGCCCGGGCAGGGCGACAGCGACCTGCAGCTGCGCATCGATGCCCTTGAAGCCTTGGCGGCGGGCCGGGCCCTGCGCGGGGCCGAGTTCGACCCGGCCGCCGGCCGGCAGATTCTGCTGGCGGCCGCTCAGCTGCGCCGCCGGCTGAAGGTCGGCGCGCACTGCCAAAGCCGCCGCGGCCTCGGGCGGCTTCTCGCCTGGGCCTATCCCGAGCGCGTGGCCCGCCGTCGCCCGGCGGGCGAGGGACGCTTTCTGCTGGTCTGCGGCCGCGGGGCGGTCTTCGACCCGGCCGAACCGCTGGCCGCAGCCGACTACGTGGTGGCCGCGCACCTGGACGGCGACCGGCGTGATGCGCGCGTTTTTCTGGCGGCCGGATACGACGAATCCACCCTGCGGGAGCAGTTCGGCGACCGGATCCGCCGGAATCAAGAGGTCTCCTGGGATCCCGGCCGGCAGGCGGTGACGGTCCGGCAGGTGGACCAATTGGGGGCCCTGGTGCTCGCCAGCCGGCCGTCGGCGGCGCCTGACACCGGGCGGGTACAGGCGGTGCTGCTGGACGGCATCAGGCAAACTGGGCTGGACTGCCTGCCGTGGACGCCGGCGCTGAAATGCTGGCGCGAGCGGGTCCTTTTTGCAGGGCGCTTTGCCGCAGGCGAGGGCGCCTCCTGGCCGGATTTTTCGGATCCGGTCTTGCTGGAGGCCCTGGCGCTCTGGCTTGGGCCGTCGCTTTCCGGCCTGATGCGCCTGAAGGACCTCAAGCCGGCGGCCTTGAAGCAGGCGCTGGAAGGCCGGCTCAGCTGGGGCCAGCGTCGCCGGGTGGACCTCCTGGCGCCTGCCCACCTGACGGTGCCCGGCGGATCGCGTCTGCCCGTCGACTACAGCCAGGACCCGCCGGTGCTGGCGGTGCGCATTCAGGAGATGTTCGGCGCGGCCGCCACCCCCGCCGTGGCCGACGGGCGGTTGCCGGTTGTCCTGCACCTGCTCTCCCCGGCGGGTCGGCCCCTGCAGGTCACCCGGGACCTGGCCCATTTCTGGCAAAACGCCTACCAGACCGTCAAAAAGGAGATGCGCGGCCGCTACCCGCGCCACCCGTGGCCGGACGACCCGCTGCAGGCCCCGGCCACCCGCCGCGCCAAACCCCGCAAGGCCGGATAAAGCGGCCGTCCGGCCTGCCCCGGCCCCCTGCCGGTGCGCCCTCCTGTCTTTTTTGCCCGATCCGATCCCTTCGAAAAAGCCCCGCCAAAATGCTTGTTAACGGCCACCCTGTGCTTTTCTGATCCCAAGCGGATTGCAGCGGTGATTTTTGTCCGGTGTGTTTTATATTGATCCTGTCAACCCAAAAACACTGCAACCAACATTTTGCCTGTAAAAGGAGCGACGATATGAAATTCTGGTTTCCCATAATCGGTATGGCCGTGATGGCCATGGTTCTCGGTCACGTGCCGGGTCCGCGCAAAAGCGGGGCGGCCGAAGGGGGCAAGTCCCCCGGCGAGGAGGGCCTTGAAGTGGCCACCTTTGCCGGCGGCTGTTTCTGGTGCACCGAATCGGATTTTGAAAAGGTCGCGGGGGTTGTCCGGGTGGTCTCCGGCTACACCGGCGGACCCGAAAAAGACCCCACCTACCAGCAGGTCTCCTCGGGCCGAACCGGCCACTACGAGGCCGTCCAGGTCTATTTCGACCCGCGCGAGGTGAGCTACCGCCGGCTGCTGGAGGTTTTCTGGCGCCACGTCAACCCCACCGATGCCGGCGGGCAGTTCGTGGACCGCGGGCCCCAGTACCGGAGCGCGATCTTTTACCACGACGAGGCCCAGCGCCGGGAGGCGGAGGCCTCCAAGACGGCCCTGGCCGCTGCGGGCGTTTTCTCGGACCCGGTGGTGACCCCCATCCTGGAATTCACCGCATTCTACCCGGCCGAGGACTACCACCAGGACTTCTACAAGAAGAGCCCGGACCGCTACGGCTCCTACCGGCGCCATTCCGGCCGGGATCAGTTCATCCGGCAGGTCTGGGCAGGCAAACCGCCTGTCGCCAAGACCCCCGATGAGGGCGAAAAACGGATCTACACCCGGCCGGGTGACGACGAGCTGCGCAGCCGGCTGACCCCGCTGCAGTACCAGGTCGCCCGGCAAAACGGCACCGAGCCGCCTTTCCGCAATGAATACTGGGACAACAAGAAAGCGGGGATCTACGTGGATGTGGTCAGCGGTGAACCCTTGTTCAGCTCCACCGACAAGTTCGACTCCGGCACCGGCTGGCCCAGCTTCACCCGGCCGCTGGCGCCGGAGAACATCGTCACCCACAGCGACCGCAGCCTCTTCATGGTGCGCACCGAGGTGCGCAGCCGGCAGGCCGACTCCCACCTGGGCCATGTTTTCGAGGATGGGCCGCCGCCCACCGGCCTGCGCTACTGCATCAACTCGGCCGCGCTGCGCTTCATCGAGAGCAGTGAATTGGAAAAGGAGGGTTACGGCCAGTATCGCAGCCTGTTCGAGGCGCAATAGGCGGTAAAGCCGGCCTTCGGGCCGGCTCAGTCCGGCAGGCGGCCTTCTGCCACCCCGTGGCAGGCCACGAGGGTCTCTTGACCCTGCGGGCGCAGGGTCGGGACTTCACGCGCGCAGCGATCGTTGGCGTGCGGGCAGCGCCCGTGGAAGACGCAGCCCGAAGGCAGGTCGATGGGGGTGGGTACGTCTCCCGTGAGCCGCTGGTGCTGGAAGCCTTTGGCGCCCAGGCGGGGGATTGCGGAGAGCAGCGCCTGGGTGTAGGGGTGGCGCGGCCGATCGAAAAGCGCGTCGATGGCGGCTAGTTCGCACAGGGTGCCGAGGTACATGACGGCCACCCGGTTGGAGATGTGCGCCACCACGGAGAGGTCGTGGCTGATGAAAAGGTACGTCAGGCGGCGCTTCTCCTGGAGGTCCATCATCAGGTTGAGGATCTGGGCCTGGATCGAGACGTCCAGGGCCGCGATCGGCTCGTCGGCCACGATGAATTCGGGATCCACCGCCAGCGCCCGGGCAATCGAGATCCGCTGGCGCTGGCCGCCGGAGAATTCGTGGGGGTAGCGCTCGCGCCACTCCGGGTCGACCCCCACCTGCTGCATGATCTCGGCCACCCGGTCGAGGACTTCGCTGCCGGAAGTTTTCGGCCGGTGAAAGCGGATGGGCTCCTCCAGGATCTGGCGCACGCGCATGCGGGGGTTGAGCGAGGCATAGGGGTCTTGAAAGATCATCTGCATCCGGGTGCGGTAAGGTTTGAACTGCTCCCGGGAAAGGTGGTCGATGCGCCGGCCGCGGTAGTGGACCTCGCCGGCCTGGGGCGGGTAGAGGCGCATGACCGTGCGGGCCAGGGTCGACTTGCCGCAGCCGCTTTCACCCACCACGCTGACCGTTTCGCCCTCCATGATGTCGAAGCTTACGCCGTTGACGGCCTGCACCAGGGTTTTGCGGCGGGCAAAGCGTCCGCCGGTGAACCGCAACTGATCCAGCCACCCGCCCGAAATGTCGAAGTGCTTGTGGAGGTCCCGGATGCTGACCAGCGTGTCGGTGTTCATAAGTGCTTCCTTCGCCCGTCAGTCCAGCAGGTGACAGGCCGCCAGACATCCGGCCGCCTTGGGTTCCAAGGGGGGCACGCGGCGGCGGCAGACCTCTTCGCAGAGCGTGCAGCGGTTGCTGAAAGGGCAGCCCTCGGGCACCCGGGTGAGGGTCGGCATCATGCCCGGAATCTGGTTGAGCCGTCCGCCCCGCGGCACCCGCTGGGGCAGGGCGCCCAGCAGCCCCCGCGTGTAGGGGTGCTGGGGATTGCCGGCGACCTGGGCGGTGGGGCCGATCTCCACGATCGTTCCGGCATACATGACGGCAATCCGTTCGGCCACCTGGGAGACCACCGCCAGGTCGTGGGTGATCAGGATCAACCCCATTTTTTCGGACTGGCACAGACCCAGCAGCAGCTCCAGGATGTCGGCCTGGATGGTCACGTCCAGGGCGGTGGTGGGCTCATCGGCGATGATCAGCGCCGGCGAGTTCAAGAGGGCGATGGCGATCACGATGCGCTGGCGCATGCCGCCGGAAAATTCGTGCGGGTATTGCTGCAGCCGTTTTTGCGGCGACGGGATGGCCACTTTGCGGATGCGGTCCAGGGCGATCGCGGTGGCCTCCGCCCGGCTGATCGCGCGGTGGGCCAGGATCGTTTCCACCATCTGGGTGCCGATGGTGAGCACCGGATTCAAGGTCATCATCGGGTCCTGGAAGATCATGCTGATCCGGTTGCCGCGGATCTGCCGCAGGTCCTCCTCCGGCAGGGCCGTCAGCTCGCGCCCCTCGAAGAGCAGGCGGCCGCCGGCGATGTAGCCGGGCTTGCTCACCAGGTTGAGGATCCCGAAGCCGGTGACGGACTTGCCCGCCCCGGACTCGCCCACGATCCCCAGGCGGTCGCCGCGCGCCAGATCGAAGCTGACGCGGTTGACGGCGGTCAGGTCGCCGTGGCGCATCCTGAACCGGATCTCGAGATCCCTGACGGACAAAAGCGGTTGTCGGTCCACGGCTAGGCCTTGTAGAGCTTGGGGTTGAGAAAGTCGCGGAGCCAGTCGCCGAGCAGGTTGATGGAAAGAATCAAAACCACCAGGGCGACCCCCGGAAAGAGCGTGATCCACCACGAGCCGCTGAAGATGTAGTCGAAACCGGCCTTGATCAGGGAGCCCAGGGAGGGGCGCGTGACCGGCATGCCCAGACCGATGAAGGAAAGCGCCGCCTCGCTCATGATGGCGTTGGCCACCTGGACGGTGGAGATCACCAGCACCGGGGTGAGGGTGTTGGGCAGAATGTGGCGCCACATGATCCGGCCCGGGGACAGACCGATGACCCGCGCGGCTTCGACATACTCCTTTTTTTTCTCCGCCAGCACCGAGGCCCGCACGGTGCGGGCGTACTGGGGCCACTCGGCAAAGCCGATGATGATCACCAGCAACGGGACGGCCAGCTGTTCGTAGCGGCCCATGCCGAAGGCGGCCTGGAACAGGGCGCCGAAAAAGATGGCCACCATATAGGTCGAAAACGAGAGCTGGACGTCCGCCAGGCGCATCAGGAAGGCATCGAAGCGCCCGCCGCGGTAGCCGGCCACCAGCCCGACAAAAATCCCCATGAACGCCTGCAGGGCCACCGCCCCCAACCCGATCAGGATCGACACCCGCATCCCGTAGAGCATCGTGGAGAGCATGTCGCGCCCCTGGGAATCGGTGCCCAGCAGAAAGCGCGCATCGCTCTGGTCCAGCCAGAGCGGCGGCATTTCGGAGTCCATGATGTCGATGGTGCTGCTGTCGTAGGGGTCGTGGGGCGCGATCAGGGGCGCCCCGAAGCTGACCATCACCAGAATCGCCAGGCATAAGAAGCTGCCCATGGCCATCGGGTCGCGCAGAAAGCTGTAGACGAAATAGGATTTTCTAAACCCCCGCCAGCCCTGCATGGTCACCTTCTCCCGGCGATGCGGATCATGGGGTTGACCAGACCGTAGACCAGGTCCACCACGGTATTGACCGTGACGAAGAGGGCGCCCACAAACACCAGATAGGCCACGATCAGCGAGGTGTCGGCGCGGTCGACGGCTTCGATGAACATGGCGCCCATGCCCTGCCACTGGAAGACCGTCTCGGTCAGGATCGTGAACGCGATCAGCGTGCCGAGCTGCACGCCGCCCACGGTGATGACCGGCAGCAGGGTGTTTTTGAACCCGTGCACCAGCAGCACCCGCCCGGGCTTGAGCCCCTTGGCGCGGGCATACTTGATGTAATCGGTTTCCAGGACTTCCTTCATCTCGGCGCGGATCAGGCGGATGAAGAGCGGCAGCATGATCGAGGAGAGGGCGATGCTCGGCAGGATCAGGTGCTTGAGCCCGTCGCTGGTGAAGTAGCCCGACTGCCAGCCGCCAAAGAGCGTCACCAGCTCGCCGCGGCCGAAGGACGGCAGCCACCCCAGGCCCACCGAGAAGACATAGATCAGCAGGATGGCCGTCAGAAAGACCGGGATGGAAACCCCCACGATGCTGACCCCCATGAAGAAGCGCGCCAGCCACGCGCGCGGCCGGACGGCCGCATAGATGCCGATCGGGATCGAGAGCAGCACCACCAGGAGGGAAGTGGAGAAAACCAGTTCAAGCGTGGCCGGCGCCTTGCCGAGGATCACCTGCAGCGCCGGCCGCTTGAAATAGAAGGAGTTGCCGAGGTCGCCCTGCAGGGCGCGGGCCAGAAACCGTCCCCACTGGAGCAGGAAGGGGTCGTTCAGGCCGAGCTTTTCCCGCAGGGCGTCGCGCTCCGCGGCCGAAACCGAGATGCCGGTGATCTCCCGCAGCGGGTCGCCCACCGACTGCTTGATGGTAAACCCGATCAGGCTGATCACCAGCATCACGAAGACGGCCTGGGTGACGCGGCGGATAAAAAAAGCGAACATGGGTCAGCCCACTCCCGCTTATTCCATCACCAGGTTCCCGAAGTAGGGGAAGTCCATGATGTTGACGATCTCGCGGGCGTTTTTGAGCTTGTCGCTGCCGGCCCACGAGAGCATCTGCCAGTGCAGCGGAATAAAGGCCGCTTCGTCGTATAAAATGCGTTCGACTTCCTGCAGCATCGCGGCGCGCTTGGCCGGATCGGTTTCGCTCTGGGAGGCCAGGGTCAGCTCGTCGACCCTGGGATTGCAGTAGTTGCCGGAGTTGTACTGGCCGTAGCCGGTCTCCTTGTTGGGGCACATGTAGAGAAACTCGAAGTAGTTGGCGGAGTCCTCGGTATCGGCGTGCCAGCCGATCATCTGGATGTCGGCCACCTGGGCGTCGAACTCGTCCCAGAACTGGGCTTTGGGCATGGTCTTGAGCTCCACCTTGATGTTGATTTTGGAGAGCATCGAGACCACGGCCTCGGCGATCTTCTCGTCGTTGACGTAGCGGTTGTTGGGGGCGATCATCGAGACGGTGAAGCCTTTCTCGTAGCCGGCTGCCTTCATCAAGGCCTTCGCCCGTTCGAGGTCGAAGCGCGGCTGGAGGTCTTCCACAAAGCCAACGTAGCCCCGGGGGGAGTTCTGGGCGGCGGCCGTGGCGCGCTCCTTCATGATCTTCTGGACGATGCCGGCGTTGTTGACGGCGTAAACCATCGCCTGGCGCACCCGCGCGTCCTTGAACTCGGCGCGGCGCTTCTGGTTGGGCTGAAAGGTGATGATCCGGGAGCCGGGCATGGTGATCAGCTGGACCCCTTTGGTCTTTTCGATGCGGTCGAAATCCTGGGGCGGCACCGGCATGATGAAGTCGACATCACCCGCCAGCAGGGCCGCCAGCCGGGTGGCGTCCTCGCTGATGGGGGTCAGGACGATGGTGTCGACGTTGCCCGTGTTTTTGTCCCAGTAATCAGCAAACGCCTTGAAAACCCATTTCTGGCCCTGTTCCCGGCTTTCCACGAAGTAGCGGCCGGTGCCCGAAGCGTGCTCGTTGGCAAACGAGTGTTCGGTCTTGACGATGGCGTCCTTGGGCAGGCCCTTCTCGTCGGTCCCGGAATAGAAAACCGAATCCATCGGGAAGATGTAGGTGCACATGTTGAGAGTCAGACCGTAGGGTTTTGTGGTGATGATGTCGACGGTGTAGTCGTCCACCGCCACCGCCGGGCCGAACGGTTCGAAAAGCCCCTTGAAATCCGGGCTTCTTTTAAGCCGCTCCAGCGTCCAGACGACGTCCTTGGCGGTGAAGGGGTTGCCGGAGTGAAACTTTACGCCTTTGCGCAGGAAAAAGCGCAGGGTCAGCGGATCCAGACGCTCCCAGCGTTCGGCCAGGCGCGGTTCGAAATCCATGGCCTGGGTCCAGCGCACCAGGGGGTCGAAGACCATGTGGGAGTATTGCAGCATGCCCCCGGAGAGCTGCACGTGCGGGTCGAGGGATACAGGGTCGGCGTCAATCGCCAGGCGCAGGGTTTTGGCCCCCGCCAGCGCCGGGCCGGCCAGGAGGGCCGCAGCCAGCAGAACCAACAGCAAACGTTTCATGATCGCTCCTTTCTTATGGGTTTCATCACGGCGACTCCCGCCGCGGACGGATGGATGCGGCTGCCTCAGTTCGTCTTCCGGCCCTGCCGAAAAACTGTCCAGATAAATCATCGCACCCCTTTCCTGTCAAGCGTTTTCCCCGGCAGCCGGCGGCTGTCGGGGGTCTTTGCCTCCAGATGAGAGCGCCTCGTCCCTTTTTAGGCTGCCCGGAGGCGGCGGGACCCGCCACGCCGCCTGGCCCGCCCGCCGCACCGGCAGGGGCGCTTTTTCTCCTTAGTCTTTAACGAAACCCTAACACAATTCGAAAACTCCCTGAAAAATCGGGTGCCAAAAGGTGATGGACCGCTAAAAGTCCAAGACCGGCAAAAGCGCCTGGTTGCGGCGCGCCGGTTGAGGCCCCGACGAAAGGAGTTGAGATGTACTGCCAAAAATACAGCGCCAGCATTCCCGTCAACACCTGCATCGCCCGCCAGGAGGCGGCCCGCCGGCAGCGGCCGTTCTGGATCGGTCGGGGCGATCCCGGCTGCCGCAACTGCGATCAGGGGCGGCAGGTGATGCGCGATTTCCGTCTGCGGCGCACGCGCGCGATCCTTGCGACGGCCTGACGGGGCCTGGGCGAAACCCAAGCGGGAGGGCGACGTGGGGCGGGTCGGTTGCCCGCGGAAATGCATGCGGGCCGCCGGGCCATTATGAGGGATCGGCCGAACCTCAGAAACTAGCCTGGGGGGTCGCCTTTTTTTTGGCCGGGTCCGTTCGGGGAAACCGCTTTTCGGGCCCGATAGACCACGTGCCGGAATCCCCCCCGACCGGGGCGCGCGATCGTGACTTTAAAGCCGGCGGCCCGCAGGCGGCTTTCAAAAACAGGCTCGAAATTTTCGCCCCACACGGCAAAAACGCCGCCGGGGGTGAGGGCGGCATGCGCCCGGGCGATGGCCCCGCTGCCGTAGAGCGGGTCGTCACCTCCGTGGCAGTGGGCATAAGGGCCGGTGTAGAGGTCGAGAATGACGGCGTCAAACGCCGTCTGCCGGTCGGCGGCCGTGCGGATCACCTCGGCGGCATCGGCAATTTCGGCGGTCACCCGGGGATCGTCGACGGCCGAAGCGGTCAGCCCGGCCAGCGGCCCCCGGCACCACGCCAGAACGACGGGGTTCAACTCGGCGACGAGGACGCGGCCCGCGGCCGGCAGGAAATCGAGGACCGCCTTCAACGTGAAGCCCATGCCCAAACCGCCCAGCAGGATCCCGGGCTGCGGGTGATGCTGCAGGTGGCGGCAGGCAATGCGCCCCAGCGCGATTTCGGATCGCTGGGCCGTGCTGTTCATCAGCACGCGCCCGCCCACGGTGATGAGGAAGTCGCGGGGGCCGCGCTGCCTGAGTTCCAGCACGCCTTCCGGGGTGGCGACGCGGTCAAGGCGTTTCCAGGGTAGAGCCATGGGTATCACTTCGCTGCGGGTATACGGCCGCCCAGTGCTTTAGACGAAAGCGCCGCCGGCGTCAATCTCAGCCAACACCTTTCGGGCGACTTCTCAGGCGCTGGTCCGGCGTGGGCCGTCCGGCCGCAAAAATGCGCCGGCCGGGAATTCCCTTTCCAAGTCGCTTGACTTTGACTCTAAAAGGGTTTAAAAATTTTCAGAGTAAACGGCCCGCCCGGATCGGCGGGTCGGCGCCATGAAGGCCCTGGTTTTTTGGAACCGCGAGACCGGCTGCCATTGCCCTTACCGCATGCAGCAGCGCGCAGGGTCTCTAAGGGTTTCAGGCCGTCAACGCCGCGGTTGCCGGACGCGCCCGCAGCCCATGGCACCCCAGCAGGCAGGCTGGCCTGCAGCCCAAGTTGAACCGCCAGCCAGTTGTCTCCAAGGGCATTCCGGGCAACCGGGAATGCCCTTCGCGTTGAACGGGATCATCCCCCGCACCCGCTTTGCCGAGGGGCTTGCGGGACGTATCGAAACGCGGCATCCGATCCCCGGGCTTTTGCCTCAAGGAGCTATCCGGATGCCCACTCACCCTTTTATCTTTTTTGAAGCGGCGGAGGCGCCGCAGGACGCGACCCAAAGGATTGAAACTATGTATTTTGAAGCTATTTTCGAACCCTCAGGAACCATGGAGTATGTCCCCGAAGCCAAGGATCTGGCCGGAGAAAAAATTGCCATCCAGGAAGGCTGGATTATCAAGGAAGGCCCCTTCAAGGGGCAGCTGTGCTTCTACATTCCCAACTCCACGATCGGCTGGATTCCCAAAAGCGATCTGAAGGAATTAAAGCCGGTACCCTTTGTCCGCTGGAAGGAAATCCACAAGCAATCCGGCTACGGCAGCTGATTCCTCCGGCTGTGCCCCGTCCCGGGGCGCAGCCCGTTTAGCCCCACTCACAAAAGGGGTACCCCTTCCGACGCACGCCCCACATGCCCCTTGCGCGCCCCGGCGGGCCGCCTTGATTCGACCGTCGACGCTGCGGTCACGCCAGCGCTGTTGGAATCGCGGTTGAAAAATCCGCCTTTGTGTGGTTAACAGGGCCTATTGGCTCACGGGTGACCCGCGTCTTCCGGCGGTCTGATCGGTACGGCCCGCTCTCCCACCGTTTTGACGGCACCCGCCGCCCCTTGCACCTTTCACCCCACCCCCATCCACAAGGAGGAGACATGAAACACATTTCGATTGTTCTGATTTCCGCAGTTTGCCTGGCCGTTCTGGCCGGCACGGCCTTCGGGGACAAAATCACCGTGGCCACCGACACCAACTTTCCACCCTTCGAGTTCAAGGACAAATCCGGCCTGCACACCGGTTTTGACGTCGAACTCTGGGATGCCATCGCCAAGGTGGTCGGCCTGGAATACGAGCTGCAGCCGATGGATTTCAACGGCATCATCCCGGGGCTGCAGACCAACCAGCTGGATGTCGGGATTGCCGGCATGACCATCAAGCCCGAGCGCGCCGAGGTCGTTGATTTTTCGGACCCCTACTATGATGCCGGCCTGTTGATCCTGGTCAAGAACGACACCACCGACATCAACGCCATCGAGGACCTCAAGGGCAAGGTGGTATCCACCAAACTCGGCACCACCAGCGAAGACTTCGCCAAGAAAAATGCCGGCGCCAAAGAGGTCAAACTCTTTCCCAACAACGATGCGATGTTTCTGGAGTTGATGAGCGGCGGGGCCGATGCCGTGATTTTCGACTCCCCGGTCATCGCCGAATTCATGCGCACCGCCGGCGCGGGGCTGTTCAAGGTGGTGGGGCCGCTCTACATGGGTCAGTCTTACGGCATCGCCTTTCCCAAGGGCAGTGCGCTGGTGCCCAAGGTCAACGCCGCACTCCAACAGCTGCGGGCAGACGGCACCTACAACGCGCTCTACCGCAAGTGGTTTAACACCGATCCGAAATAATCCCCCGGGTTTCCCGACCGGCATCGGTTTTTGGGGCAGGGCGCAGGGGCGGCTGCGGTCGCCCCTGCTGCATACAGGTGCCTGCCGCCGCCCGCAAAAGGGACGCTGGGGATTGCCATGGGATTCAAATTTCAGTGGGGCGTTGTGCTGGAGACCTTTCCGCTGCTGCTTTCCGGCGTAAAGCTGACGATCATCATCACCATCGGCGGGCTGCTGTTCGGGTTTGTGCTGGGAGTGGCCACCGGGCTGATGAAGCTTTCCCGCAGCCTGCCGGTGCGCTCGCTCGCCGGGGCCTACGTCGAAGCCATCCGCGGCACGCCGCTGATCGTGCAGGTCATGTTTCTCTATTTCGGTGTGCCCATGGCGGTGGGCCTGCGCATTCGCCCGATGACCGCCGGCATCATCGCCATCGCGGTCAACTCGGGGGCCTACATCGCCGAGATCGTGCGCGGGGCGGTGCAGTCCATCGACCCGGGGCAAATCGAGGCCGGGCGTTCCATCGGTCTGACCCGCGCCCAGACGATGCGCTACATCATTTGGCCCCAGGCCTTCCGGCGCATGATCCCGCCGCTGGGCAACCAGTTCATCATCAGCCTCAAGGACACCTCGCTCTTGGTGGTGATCGGCGTGGCCGAACTCACGCGCGTGGGGCAGGAAATCATCGCGGTCAACTTCCGGGCGTTCGAGGTTTGGCTCACCGTCGGGATCGTCTACCTGATGATGACCCTGACCATCGCCCGCTTCCTGCGCATGGCCGAAGATCGGCTGGCCCAGCGCGGCAAACGCTGACGGCCGCGCCGGCGCGGCTGGGATCGTCGCCCGGAGACGGATATGATCAGAATCGAAAACCTGCACAAACGCTTCGGTGGCCTCGAGGTCATCCGGGGCATCGACCTGCACGTTACCCCGGGCGAGGTGGTGTGCATTATCGGGCCCTCGGGGTCGGGCAAATCGACCGTCCTGCGCTGCATCAACCGCCTTGAGGAGATCACCGCGGGGCGCATCATCGTCGACGGCAGCGATATCACCGACCCCAAAACCAACATCAACCAGGTGCGCGCCGAGGCCGGCATGGTCTTCCAGCAGTTCAACCTCTTTCCCCACATGACGGTGCTGCAGAACGTGACCCTGGGGCCCGTCAAGGTTCGCAGGATGAAGCGGGCCGCGGCCGACACCCTCGGCCGCGAACTGTTGGCCAAGGTCGGCCTGGCCGAGAAAACCGGCAGCTACCCGGACCAGCTTTCCGGCGGCCAGAAACAGCGCGTCGCGATTGCCCGCTCCCTGGCGCTGCAGCCCAAGGTCATGCTGTTTGACGAACCGACCTCGGCGCTGGATCCCGAGCTGGTCGGGGAGGTGCTGGAGGTCATGAAGCGGCTTGCCGCCGAAGGCATGACCATGGTGGTGGTGACCCACGAGATGGGCTTTGCCCGGGAGGTGGCCGATCGGGTGATTTTTATCGACCAGGGCGTCATCCAGGAAGAGGGGCCGCCCAAAGCCTTCTTCTCCAACCCCCGAAACCCCCGCCTCAAGGATTTTCTCGGCAGGGTGGTCGCAAACCTCTGACCGCTTCCGGTCGCACCCCCGCCACGATCCGCCGCCGTGCCGGGCGCTGGCGTGCCTTCCCTTCCATGTTGACGAACTCAAAAACAAGGGTGCAGGCGCTAATCCTGGCTGGCGACCGCCTCGATTTCCACCCGCGCGCCTTTGGGCAGGGCCACAACCTGGACGGTGGCGCGCGCCGGTGGCAGCTCGGTGAACCAGCGTCCGTAAACCGCGTTGACTTTGGCGAAATCCGCCATGTCCGTGAGAAAGATCGTGGTTTTGACGATGTGCGCGAGTGTCAGCTGGCAGGCGGCCAGGACGGCCTTCAGGTTTTCCATCACCCGCTCGGTTTGATCCTCGATCGACCCCGCCACCAGCTCGCCGGTCGCCGGGTCGAGGGGGATCTGACCGGAGAGAAACACCAGTTTGCAGGCTTTCACGGCCTGGGAATAGGGCCCGATGGCCTGGGGCGCCTGGTCGGTGGATACGATCTCTTTGGTCATGGGGCCGCCTCCTTGGGTTGGGGGAATGATCACCCTCCGATGTTCGGCCGGGAAGCGGGGCGCTGTCAAGCAAAAAAGACGGTGCCGGCGGCGGCAATCTCCTCCGGACTTGACGTGCAGGCGAAACGGTTCGGACCAGGGTCAGGTTCATGGGGAAAACTCCCGGGACATGGGGAATCCTCCTTCTAAAATGAGGCGCATCCCCATGGACAAATTTCGGCCCTTCCCATAGATTACTTTCACAAATCCATTTTCCCGGCGTCCTGCCGACCCCGAGCCGACGATTCCCACCGACTCCCACTTGATGGCAGATCCTGCCGGCTGCTTCCCCTCTCAGCTCAGCCCGTGGCGCCCCGCTTGTTGCGAGGGGCCGATTTGAAGGGCAAGCAGCGCTGTTCCGCAACCTGGCAACCGAAAGGAGGGTATCATGGCGGTAAAAATTCTGATCAAAAGACGTTTCAAGGAAGGCCACTTCAACGAGATCAACAAAATGCTCAAAAAAGTGCGTTACGGGGCCATGGATGAGGATGGCTACCTGTCTTCGGAAACCCTCTGGGATCACGAGGACCCGTTCCGGGTGGTGGTCGCCTCGAACTGGCGCAGCATCGAGGATTGGAAACGCTGGAGTAACAGCCCCAGGAGAAAAGCCGACCTGAACGAGGTCGAGAAGTACCTCGACGGATCAACGGAGTACGAGGTGTTTGACCTCGGCCTTTATCCCCACTGACCCGCCGGGGTGAAATCGACTTTTCAACTTTTCTCCAGGGGGTGATCCCGGCCGGAGCTGGCTGCTGCAGATTTAAAATGGGCCCGTTCGACCGCTTTGCGGCCGCGGGCTCCCGCCGGGTATAAACCTGCACGGTTCCGCAAAAAGCTCAATTTCTGCGTTGCGCCGCATCTCGATGTCGCTGGGGTGAAGGCCCCAACCAGTTGCGGTTAATACACGCCCCCTGAACCGCCGCCTTTTGGGCGTCACCCAATCGCCCCGCCGCCACCCCCCAAAGCTTCCCCCCTGTGGTTTTCGCTTTCCAGGCCTCCAGGCCCCGGTCGAGCGCCCTTTTCGTTCCCTGGGGGCAGCTCGTCCGGGGAAAAAGGAGTTGACTTGCCGCTGGCTCCCCTCCTACAACCTTCCCGGGTACCGATCGGCACCGCTGTGTGAACCCCATACGATTCGGAGGGTCACCGTGGCAAAGGGTCTATTAATGGTCTTTACCGGCGACGGTAAGGGCAAAACCACCGCCGCGCTGGGAATGGCCCTGCGCGCCGTGGGGCACGGCATCAAAGTCGGCGTGATCCAGTTTATCAAGGGGCCCGGGCATTGCGGTGAGCGGGAGGCCGCCAAACGCTTCAGCGGCCTGATGGAATTTCATGTCACCGGCCGAGGCTTTACCTGGGCCTCCGATGACATCCAAAAGGACAGGAGCGCAGCCCGCCAGGGCTGGGGTCAGGCCTGCGCCGTGATCGCCGACAGCCGTTACGGGATGGTTATTCTGGATGAACTGACGTATCTGATCCAATACGGTTTTCTGACCGAGGCGGCCGTGCTGGCGGCGCTGGGGCAGCGACCGGGCGGCCAGCACGTGGTCATTACCGGCCGCAACGCTTCCGAAGGCCTGTTGGCCGAAGCCGACCTGGTCACCGAGATGCGCGCCGTCAAGCATCCTTACGCGGCCGGCATCAAGGCGCAGCGGGGGGTCGAATTCTAATCCGGCTGCGCCGGGTGCCCGTTGTGCTCACGCAAAACTAACCTGCCGCTGATGGATTTCTAACACGCGCCTGACAGGCTGCCGCGTCAAGTCGCCGGTGGCCTGCGACCTGCCTTCCGGTGATGCTGGGGCGACCGGATGGCGCATGCCGGCGGCGGTTCCCCGCTGGCGCCCCTGCTGACCGCATGCGGCTGAGTCGCCGGAAAGAGCCGATCAATCATGGCCAAAGAAAAGATTCTGGTGGTTGACGACGAGGAGGATATCCTCGAACTGGTGCGCTACAACCTCACCCGCGAAGGGTTTGACGTCGTCTCGGCCGGCACGGGCGAGGAAGCCCTGGAAACGGCGCGCGCGCAGACCCTGGATCTCGTGGTGCTTGACCTGATGCTGCCGGGCATCGACGGCCTCTCGGTGATGAAAAAGCTCAAAGCGCTGCCCGCCACCCAGTCGCTTCCGGTGATTCTCCTGACGGCCAAGGGGGAGGAGGCCGATGTGGTCACCGGCCTGGAACTCGGCGCCGAGGATTACATCACCAAACCCTTTTCACCGCGCATCCTGACGGCGCGGGTGCGCGCCGTGCTGCGCCGCCAGACCCAGGAAATACCCGGTCCCGAAACCGAAGAAATCCGGATCCATGAACTGGTTATGCACCCCGGCCGGCGCAGCGTTTTTGTCGCCGGCGAGCCTGTCGAGATGACCTACACCGAATTCCAGATCCTCTCGTTTCTGGCCGTCCGTCCGGGCTGGGTCTTTACCCGTACCCAGATCCTGGACGCCATCCGCGGCGACGATTACCCGGTCACCGACCGCAGCGTGGATGTCCAGATCGTCGGGCTGCGCAAGAAGCTGGGTATTTGCGGCAGCTATATTGAAACCGTCCGGGGGGTCGGGTATCGCTTCCGCGAGAGCCTATGAGAAAACCGACACCCCTCATCTGGCAGCTGATTCCCTCCTATCTGCTGATCATTCTGGTGTCCCTCGGCGGCGTGACCTGGTTTGCGCTGACCTCCCTGCAATCCTTTTTCATCCAGCGCACGGCGATCGATCTGGAAACCCGCGCCCGGATTCTTGCCGGGCAGGTCGCTGATCATCTGCAGCCGCTTGATGCCGCTGCTGTAGGCCGCATCTGCCGCCGTGTCGGGCAAGACACGGATACCCGCGTTACGGTCATTGCAGCCGACGGCACCGTCATGGCCGATTCCGACGAGGAGCCGAGCCGCATGGAAAATCACAGCAGCCGGCCCGAGGTGCTGCAGGCGCTTGCAGGCGGAGTGGGGCGCTCCGAACGCTTCAGCAGCACCCAGAGACAGCGCATGATGTACGTCGCCCTGCCGCTGGAGGGGGAGGACGCCCCTTTTGCGGTGCTGCGGGTGTCGATCCCGCTGACAGCCGTCGAATCCCAGGTGCGTACCCTCTTTGTCGACGTCCTGATCGGCGGCTTTTTTTCCGCTCTTCTGGCCCTGGCCTTGGCATTTCTGGTTTCACGGCGGATCAGCCGACCGGTGGAACAGCTGCGCAGCGGGGCTGAAAAGTTTTCGGCCGGCGACCTCCAGCACCGGCTGGAGGTGCCCGGCCCGGCCGAGTTGGCGGAACTTGCGCGCACTTTGAACCAGATGGCGGCTCAGCTTCAGGAGCGGATCGATGCGGTCATCAGCCAGCGCAACGAATTTGAAACCGTGCTGGCCAGTATGGTGGAAGGGGTCGTGGCGATCGACCTGCAGGGACGGATCATGAGCTTCAACGCGGCTTTCGCCCGCATGCTGG
>JAABRJ010000487.1 GCA_011390985.1 Desulfobacteraceae bacterium | reverse complement strand
CCGCGACCGCTCGTTTCACCAGCTTTTGGCCGAAGCGCTGGCCCAAAACCGGCTCGTGCAGGGGGACTTCGTCGTGCGCCAGCCGGTCGAACGGGTCTTCGACACCCACTGTGTTCCCCTGGCGGGGTTCGCCGAAGCCCCCGCCGGCACCCTGGTGGTGCTGCACGACGTGACCCGCATGCGGCGCCTGGAGAACGTGCGGCAGGATTTCGTGGCCAACGTTTCCCACGAAATTCGGACCCCGTTGACGGCCATCAAGGGGTTTGTGGAAACCCTGATGCAGGCCGCCGAGGACCCCGAGGAGCGCCGGCGCTTTCTGGGTATCATCCAGCGGCACGTGAACCGCCTGAACGACATCCTGGAGGATCTGCTGGCCCTGGCGCGCCTCGAGCAGCGGGGGGAGAAGGCGGCCGTCACCCTTGAAGCCACCCCTCTGCGGGGGGTCATTGAAACCGCCGCGCAGCTGGTCCAGTGGAAAGCCGATGCCCGCGGTGTTCGACTGGGGCTCGACTGCGCCCCGGAGATCACCGTCAAGGTCGACGCCACCCTGCTGGAGCAGGCGTTGATCAACCTGATCGACAACGCCGTCAAATACAGCCCCGATAATGAAACCGTGCACGTTGCGGCCGTTCAGGCTGACGGTGAACTCCAGATCCGGGTGCGGGATCACGGACCCGGCATTCCCCAAAAGTACCAGCCCCGGATTTTCGAACGTTTTTTTCGGGTGGACAAGGCCCGCAGCCGTAAAGTCGGCGGCACCGGCCTTGGGCTTGCCATCGTCAAACACATCAGCCAGGTTCACGGCGGGCGGGTATCGCTTGAAAGCAGCAGCGGGCGGGGGAGCACCTTTACGATCCACCTGCCCACACCCGGTTGACGCGCTCCGACAGGCATGCCCTTCGCAGGCCGGAGGCCTGCAAACGGGGCCTCAGGGGCTGCGTTCCAGCAGCAGACGCGATCCGCGCGCCGCAACCAGCCGATAGTTTTTTCCGGCCAGGCGGAATCCCCTGCGGGCGGCGGTCTTGTCGATGCGATGCGGGTAAACGCTCTGGGGGTCCAAGGCCAGGATGGTCACATCCACGCGAAAGTACCGCGGCGGCTGCAAACCGCGGTAGACCAGCCGGCAGCCGTTGACGGTCACGACCCGGTCGCGCTGCAATACAAAACGGCCTTCGGCATCACGCGATGCCCACCATGTATCGTCCGCCCAGAAGGTGACCGTCAAAACGAAGACGGCCAGGAGAATCGCGCCAAAAAAAACCACCGGCAGGTTGGCTTTGTTTTCCAGGGTCTTCACAGCCTGCCTTTCCGGCCGTTTCAGTCTCTGCCGGCAATTAACCCCAGAGACCCCACCCAAAGGACGCTGTGAAGAGAATCGAGAAAACGACAAGTCCGATCATCCATTTGTCTTCCTGTTTCATGGCCCCCTCCTTTGACAAGGATTCACAAGACAGTGCCCGCCGCGCGGGCGCTCGAATGCCGGCCGCTCCGGAAGTGGCCGGCATCAGGTAGGCACATTTTCAGAATTTCCCGCATTTCTCCACCTCCAATTGGTTCCCGATCCTGGTTCAACACGCTACTGTTTACTTTAAAAGTCCGAATTCTGCCTGTCTATAGGGTCAGCCCTTAATTTCATAGGGGAAATCCCCACGACCCGGGAGTTGCGCCGGGGGGCCGTCTGCTCAGGTCAGGTCCTTAGCGCCGATCCGGCCTTAGCCGTCTGACCTTCACGCTGGGCGCTGACGCAGTCGCAGTGACCGCCGAAAGACTCCAAAAAATGCATGCAACGGCTGGAAAGGGTGGCTTTGCGATAGAATCGGCACAGGCGATGTTCGGCCCAGTTTTTACCGGCCCGACAAAAGGACATCGCCCCAGGAACGCAAAAATTGGAAACAGGGGCAGTGTTCATGTGAAGCTTCCTTTTTTTCGAGTGTTGCGGCTTGGAACGGCGCCGCGTTTATACTGGAACATAGGCAAGGTGCGGGCCAACCAAAAAAATTTGCGCAACCTACCAGAATGGAATGGAATCTGAAGAACCGAGAGGGCCGACGTGTGGTTAAAGGATTTCGAAAATGTAAAATTGATATAGATGAATTTCAAATTTGTAACGTTTGCCCCTCAGATGCACGAAGGTCCAAAATTTTTCCCTGTCTCGCCACGCGCCTCAGCCCCGGTGTCAGGGTCAGCAACACTGAAATCCACTGTTGCGGGTTGCTTTCCGCCTTTGGCGGCACGATATTTGGTTGAGCCAAAAAAGGCG
>JAABRJ010000486.1 GCA_011390985.1 Desulfobacteraceae bacterium | reverse complement strand
CTCAAACAGCAGATGAACAAGGAGAAGGAAACGGCCGTAAAGCAGGCCGTCCAAAACGCCCTGGCGCAAGCGGCCAGCACGGCGCCAGCCGAAGCGGTGACCGGCAGCGAAGAAAATGCGGCCAAGGAGGAAACCTAATGTCTCAACAGACATCCGCCCACGGAAAAAGGCTCCTGTCCCCGTTCAACGTTGTGACCGGTTGCATTTTGCTTGTCGGACTGGTCCTGACGGCCATGCGGTTTCTGGGCGGCCTGGGGACCGTGACCAATTTGGACGACAACAACCCCTGGGGCGTCTGGATCGGTTTTGACCTGCTGTGCGGCGTGGCCCTGGCCGCCGGCGGGTATGTGACCTCGGCCGCCTGTTACATCTTCGGCCTCAAGCGCTATCACTCGGCCGTGCGGCCGGCGATCCTGACGGCCTTTCTGGGGTATGCCCTGGTGGTCTTTGCCTTGCACTACGATGTGGGCCGTCCCTGGCGGTTGCCGTATCCGATCTTCGTCAGCCAGGGAACCACCAGCTTGCTGTTTGAAGTCGGTCTGTGCGTCTTCTTGTACCTGACCGTGCTTTTTATCGAGTACACCCCCGCCGCCCTGGAATGGCTCGGCTGGCGGCGGGCGCGCAACATCGTCGTTCGCATGACCCTGGTGCTCACCATTTTCGGAGTGGTGCTCTCCACCCTGCACCAATCCTCTCTGGGTGCGCTGTTTCTGATCGCGCCTTCCAAGCTGCACCCGTTGTGGTATTCGGGGTATCTGCCGGTCTACTTTTTCGTTTCGAGCCTCTTTGCCGGCATGTCCATGGTGATTTTCGAAGGCACCCTGGCCCACCGCTATCTGCATGCCAAGATGGACCGGACCCATCTGGAGGAGAGCGAGGGGGTCGTCTTGGGATTCGGCAAGGCGGCGGCATTTGTCCTGGCCGGCTATTTTTTCATCAAGATCATCGGCATCGCCGTGGATGACAACTGGCACCACCTGGTCACCGGGTGGGGGGCCTGGTTTTTGGTGGAACTGATCGGCTTTGTGGCCCTGCCGGCCTTTGCCTATGCCCTGGGCGTCCGGGAGCGCAACCAGCGGTTGATCCGTGTGACCGCCATCTGGACGGTGATCGGCGTGATGCTCAACCGCCTGAACATCAGTCTGGTGGCTTTCAACTATCATCTGCCGTCCTCCCAGCGCTATGTCCCGAGTTGGATGGAGATCGCCACCAGCATCTTCATCGTCACGCTGGGCATCGTGATCTATCGGTTCATCACGACCCGAATGCCCATTTTGTACGAACATCCGGAGTACCGCACCGAACACTGAACCCCGAAGGGAGGCGTAACTTCGCCATGGCACCCGTATTCCACACGCTTCAGGAGTTCATGCTCCACACCAAAAACATCGTCTACCTGCTTATGGCGGCCGGGCTGATCGGGCTGCCTTTGTTCTGGTGGTTTTTAACCGAACGCGACGAAGATCAGCGGACTTACTGACACCACACGGGTCAACCCGTTGGATGCCGCAGTCGCTATCGTGGAGGTCATGCATGTACGAATTTCTTGCCGGTCCCATGTTCATCCTGTCCCTGTGCGTTTTTTTCGTCGGGCTGCTGGTCCGCGCGATCTGGTATGTTCGGGGCCTTCACTGGCAGATGGACCGGGTGGCCTATGGCATGTACCCGGGACCCGGCATCAAGGGCGCAGCGCGCTCCATCGGCTATTGGCTGCTGCCCTTCGGCACTTACGGTTGGCGGGCCCAGCCGTTCATGACGGTGGCCTTTTTTCTCCTGCACCTGGGGGCCGTGCTGATCCCGCTGTTTTTGCTGGGGCACACCCTGGTGCTCAAGGCCGCAACGGGCATCGCGCTGCCGGCCATGCCCGCCCGCATCGCCGATTTTCTGTCCTGGGCGGCCGTGATCGGTATCGCCATGCTCGCCCTGCGGCGCATCGCCCTGCCGGAAGTCCGGATCCTGACATCGGCTTATGATTACTTCATCCTGCTGGTGACCGCCGCGCCCTTCATCACCGGCCTTGTGGCCCGGTATCACGCGGGGGACTATGCCTTTTGGCTTTCCCTGCACATGTTCTTTGGCGAGGTCTTGCTGATCCTGGCGCCGTTTACCAAGCTTTCCCACATCATCCTGTTTTTCATGTCCCGCGCCCAAATCGGCATGGACTACGGCATCAAGCGCGGCGGGATAAACGGCAAGGGGATGGCCTGGTAACGGACCGCCGGCAGGCGACGGCAAGCAAAGGAGAGATCACCCATGCCCGAAGGCACGTTTTGCAACCGAACCCCCATCCAGAGCGAAAAGGCATTGAAGCGTCTGCTCGAGGATACGGGCGGCAAGACCTATTACCAGGAGATGAAAGCCCTGGAGGTGGATCGGGACCTGTTGTGGGGCACCATTCAAAAGACCCTCAAAAGCCGCCTGCGCACCTGGCTCGGCATCTGCGCCCACTGCGGGATGTGCGCCGACAGCTGCTTTTTGTACCGCATCAGCAAGCGGGATCCCCGGCAGGTGCCGGCCTACAAGATCCAATCGACGCTGGGGGAGATCGTGCGCCGCAAGGGCAACGTGGACAACGCGTTCATGCACATGGCCATGGAAACGGCCTGGGCCAAGTGCACCTGCTGCAACCGCTGCGGCCTGTACTGCCCCCACGGCATCGACATGGGGGTGATGTTCGGCTACCTGCGCGGACTGCTGTATCAGCAGGGGTTCGTCCCCTGGGAGCTGAAGATCGGCGCCGGCATGCACCGGGTCTATCGCGCCCAGATGGATGTCACGGACAAGGATTTCGTGGAGACCTTCGAGTGGATGGTGGAAGAGTACGAAGAGGACTATCCGGGATTGACCGTGCCCGTGGACAAGCAGGAAGCCGATATCCTTTACACGGTCAATGCCCGGGAGGTGAAACACTACCCGGAGGATTTGGCCGAAGCCGCGATTTTGTTTCACCTGGCCGGCGAGGATTGGACCGTTCCCAGTTCGGGCTGGGAGCAAACCAGCCTGGCCATGTTCGCCGGCGACTGGGAGGCGTGCAAGCTGCAGGTTCAAAGCGTTTACGGCGCCATGGAGCGGCTCAAGCCCAAACGGATGGTGGGCACCGAGTGCGGCCACGCCCACAGGGCCACGGTGGTGGAAGGCCCTTACTGGGCCGGTCGCCCGGACGGGCGCCCGCCGGTGCGCTCGATCCATTACGTGGAGTGGCTGGCCGAGGCCCTGCGCACCGGCAAGCTCCGGATCGACCCCGAAAAACGCATCCGGGTGCCCGTGACGATTCAGGATTCGTGCAATTACATCCGCAACCACGGTTTGAAGGAAATCACGCGGGAAATCATCAGCCATATCGTGGCGCCGGGTTACTTTCGGGAGATGTCCCCCAACCGGGAACACAACTACTGCTGCGGCGGCGGCGGCGGGTTCAACGGGATCGGCTTGTATCGCCCCCAGCGCAACCAGGCGCTGATCACCAAGCGTGACCAACTGCTGGCCACCGGCGCCGAGATGGTGATCGCCCCCTGTCACAATTGCTGGGATGCCATCCGGGACTTGGTGGAGGAGTTCCATGTGCCCATCAAGTGGTCGTTTTTAAAGCCGCTGCTCATCAAAATGGTCCAGGTCCCGGAACATCTTCGGCCCGAAAACAGCTAAACCCGTCTCGGCGCCCGACGGCGGGAAAGGGGTGAACCATGTTTCAACAGATACTTTTCGCCACATCGGCCACGCCCGCGTGCGATCCGGCGGCGCGCGTCGCTTTCAACCTGGCACGGCGCTACGGCGGCCGACTTGCGCTGCTGCATGTGCTGGGCGTGCCGACCCGCGGTTTCAGCCAGGAGGTGGTCGATATTCGCACGGGCCAAAAGGTGCAGGCCGACGAAGATTACCTCGCCTGTGTCCGGGAGGAGATCACCCAGTACTATGCCAAACAGATGGAAAGCGTGCCGGGTGCCGCGATCGACATCCGGCTCGGCTATCCCCATCGGGAGATCCTGCGAAAGGCGCGCGATGAGAGGCCGGACCTGATCGTCATGGGCGGCACCACCGAGGACCCCTCCGGCTCGGCTTACAAAAAGGTCATGGTGGGTTCGACGTTTCACCGGGTCGCCAAGGCGGCGTTTTGCCCGGTGCTGGCGGTGGGGCGCTCGGCGGCATCGTTCTGGGGCGGCGGTTTTTCCAATATCGTGTTTGCCACCGACTTTTCAAAAGCCGCCAACGCGGCGTTTGATTTTTGCCTCGAGGTGGCCGGGTCCCTGGATGGCGAACTGCACCTCTTTCATGCCCTGGATATCGGCACGCCCCAGACCGGCGTGCTGATCGACCAGGACGCCATCGAAAAACGGCTGCGCGAAGCCCGGCAGCGCATTCGCGGCCTGTACGTACCGCGCATGGGCGAATTCAAGAAATACAGCATCGAGGTCTGGGAGGGGATTCCCTACATCGAAATCGTCAAGTTCGCCCGGGAAAAGCAGGCCGATCTCATTATCATGGCCCATCAGAGTCAGGCACTGGACGCCGAAAACGCCAAGCTCGGCAGCAACATGGAGCAGGTCATCGTCCGCGCCAGCTGTCCGGTGCTCAGCGTAAGCCGGCCGCCCAAGGCGCAGTGAGGCCGATCGGGCGCCATGACCATCGTGCCCGCAATCGACGTATGGAAGGAATGCAACATGGGACACAAAATACTGGTGGTGGATGACGATCCCAACGTGGTGGATTACCTCACGACCCTCTTCGAGGACCACGGCTACCAAACCTGTCATGCGCCGGACGCCCAGACCGGTCTGGAGATGGCGCGCCGCGAAAAACCCGATCTGATCACCCTGGATCTGGAGATGCCGGGTGAATGGGGGCCGCGCTTTTACCGCAAAATGAGCCAGGATCCCGAAATCAAGAACACCCCGGTGATCGTCATCAGCGGCATGTCCGGCAACGAATACGCCATCGGCAAGGCGGTGGCCACGCTCACCAAGCCTTTCGACCGGGAGCAGTTGCTCAAAATCGTGCGCGACACCCTGATGTGATGCAAGCCAACATCCGAACCGATAGCGCCGATATCCGAAATAGCTGGCCAAGCCAATGACTGTAACGCTGCTTATCATCGACCCGGACACCTCGCTTGCCGAGGCGCTGGCCACGTATCTGGCGCGGCAACAGTTTGCCGTGGATATCGCCGGAGGCGAGGCCGACGCCGCAGGCTTGTTTGAAAGACACGCCCACAAGATCGTCCTGGCCGATCCCATTTTCGCCGGCCGCGTGAAAGGCATAGCGTTGCTGCGCCGTTTCAAGGCCGATCAGCCGCTGACCCAACTGATCGTTTTTACCGCGGAAGAACTTTTAGCCCCGTTCATGGAGCAGCTCGGTTCCGATGCCCTGGGATTTTTGAGCAAACCGGTCAACAGCCTGGCGCTGGACCATATTCTGCGGCAGGCCAGGGAGTGGATTTCCCTCAAGTCCAAAATAGAACGCTACACGGCGCGGCTCGATGACCTGCATACGGCTCAGGTTTCCTACCAGCAGCTTTTCGACGAGGTGCCGTGCTACATTTCGGTTCAGGACCGCCGGTTTCGCATCACCGCCGCCAACCGGTTGTTCAAGAAGGATTTTGGCACGCAGGTGGGGGCCTTTTGCTACGAGGTTTACAAGCATCGTTCCACCCAGTGCCCCAACTGCCCGGTGGCCGACACCTTCAAGGACGGCAAGCCCCATCAGACCGAAGAGATCGTCACCTCCAGGTCCGGACGCCAATACAACGTGCTGACATGGACGGCCCCGATCCGCGACGAACGGGGCAATATCACCCAGGTGATGGAGATGTCCACCAACATCACCCAGATCCGCAAGCTCCAGGACCACCTGGTTTCCTTAGGCCTGATGCTCGGTTCCATGTCCCATGGGGTCAAGGGCATGCTGACCGCGCTCGACGGCGGGATTTACCAGCTCGAGACCGGCTTGAAGCGCCAGGACCCCGACCGGATTCAGCACGCATTCGATCAGATTCGTCAAATGACCGACCGCATCCGCAAGATGGTGCTGGAAATCCTGTACTATGCCAAAAGCCGCGAATTGCAGTACCGGGAGGTGGACGCCCATCGTCTGGCGCGCACGGTGGTGGCCACCGTCTATCCGGTGGCCGAGCGTCACCGGGTTCCTTTAAAAACCGATATCGACCCGGCTCTCGGGATGTGCGAAGCCGACCCGAACTGGCTGCAGGCGGCGCTGGTCAATTTCCTCGAAAACGCTGTGGAGGCCTGCATTCACGATCAAAGCCAATCCGATCATGAGGTCTGGTTTCAGGCCCGGCCCGACGGCCCGGACCGGATCTGCTTTGAAGTGATCGACAACGGCATGGGCATGGATCGCGAGACCCAGGAAAAGATGTTTACGCTCTTTTTTTCCTCCAAGGGATCAAAGGGCACGGGGCTGGGAATGTTCATCGCCAACCATGTGATCACCCAGCACGGGGGGAGCATCCGGGTGACGTCATCGCCCGGTCAAGGCACGCGCTTTCTGATTCTCCTGCCCCGGCATCGCCCGGACAAGCACGCGGGATCGGAATTGCCGATACATGAGGTGCCCCCCCGCAACCCCGAACCCGACCAGTTGCACATCGATCCGCCCGCCGGTCCACTCGGCTCCCCTCCCTGTGCGCACGGTGACGACAGCCCTTGACAAACCGGATTCGTGCTGAAACCATAAGCCACCGCGATGCGTATGCGCGCGCATCCGCCACCTCAATGCATTCCCCCATCAGCGAGACCTTTGTCATGCACCTGACAACCAAAAGTCGATACGGCACCCGAATGCTTCTGGACATGGCCATTCACGGCCAAGAAGGTCCCGTGCCGTTGGGCGATATCGCCAAAAGACAAAATATATCATTGAAGTATTTAGAAAAATTGATTCCCAAGCTCAAGAAGGCCGGAATCGTCCACAGCCAGCGGGGACCGTTCGGGGGGCATCAGCTGGCCAAGGCACCGGAAGAGATCCGCATCGGTGACATTGTCCGGGTGCTGGAGGGCAAAACGGCCATCACCGATTGCGCCGAGCGCGGGGACAAGCTCTGCGGCATCTGCAACCACGCCGGGGATTGCCTCTCGCGATGGGTCTGGATCGAGGCCAGCCAGGCCATGTTCGCGCGGCTGGACACCATCACTCTCGGCATGCTGATCCACCACAAAGAGGATCTCCCGGGCAGCGCGTAGGCCGATGGTCAGGGCCCTGCGGCTTTCCCGCCAACGACGGGAAACCGAAACAGCTTTCTCAGGGTTCTTTGCGTTTCGCGCGCAGCGGGCGGTGAATAGGCAGCGCGCCTCACTCTCCCGGGGCGGGTTTGAGCTTGAGGTTGACGTCAAGGAGCAGGGTGTATTTGGCCGGTTCGGGGCCGTCGGCGCCCTCGATGTCGAAGGTCCGCAGATCGATCTGGAAGGCGCTGCGCACCAGGAGCCGCGGGCCGCCGTCCGCGCCAATAACCGGCTCGAATTCCGCAACGACCGCGAGCGGCACGCTGGCGCCCTTCAGGGTGAAAGTGCCGGTGACCGTCGCCGGCGTCAGCCGCCCGTAGGCAAGCGGCTGCCCGTCGCCGCTGACGGTCTCGATAGCGAAGCGCGCTTGGGGAAACGTCCTGGCGCCCAAAAGGGCGCTGCCGCGGACGGCCTCATCCAGCACCGGTTCCCCCAGGGTGACCGCGCGGCGCGTGTCGACTTCGACAAACCCGGTGGTGCCGTCCACGACGAGGGTTTCCGGCAGCGACAAGCGACCCGCGGCCCCTTTGACCTACCCGGCATAGTTGTCCAGGGGCGCCGGAAACCGGAACTGGATCATCGGGGGGTCGTCGGGGCCGGGCCCTTCCAGGGTCCAGACGCGTGCCAGGGCGACATCCGGGATGCTGTCGGCGCCCGCCCGGGCGGGCGCCGCGGGCAGCGGAAAACCGATCTCCTCCCAGCTCAAGCGGGGGACCGCAGCGGCCACCGGATCGAAGGCGTCACCGCTCGCCGGACTCCCGATCTGCCGTACCACGGCGGCTTCCATCAGTGCGGCGGCCTGCTCGAAGAGCTTCCGGCGCTCCTTCCAGGGCCCGATCAGCGGGTCCTGTTTTTTTTCGAAGATCGGGGACTCGCAGTCAAACTGGGAATACAGCGCCAGGGAGAGGTAGAGTGTGCCGTCCGGGGCCAGCCAGGGGTAGAAGTCCATGTAAAACCCCCGGTCGGCGCGCCCCAGGTCCGCCGCGGGCTGGAATTGAAAGTGCGTCAAACCGCGGCCGATGCTCTCCAGCGCTTCTTCCAGAAAGGCCTCGTGGCGGTAGCCCGCCGGCTGGGTGCCGGTGACCGCCGACACCTTCAGCGGCGCCCAGACCCGGCTGCGGCCGTTTGGCCAGACGGGTATCCGCTCCCGGCGGTTGGGTGCTGCCCCTTGGGGGACGAAACGGGAGGTGCGCATGAAGTTGCGGATGCGGCCCGGCGTGGTCGTGCGCCCCTGGTAGATGGAGCGGCCGCGGTGGTTTTGAAACACGATCAGCGGGGTGACGGCGACTTCCGCGGGCGCGCCGCTTCCGGCCGCGACAACATGCAGCGGCACCCCCAGGTCGGACGCGACCTCGCGGATGGCGGGCAGCTGTTCGCTTTGAAACACCCGATCCACCTCGGAGAGGCCGGGCTGAACGAAAACGATCAGCTGTTCGGCTTCAGGCGCCTCACCAAATGCCGGCGCGCCGAGGAGCACCGGCAGCAAGGCGCCTCCGGCCAGTAAGGCCTTAAACGGTTTGGCGGCTTTGAAAAAATCCCTCATTCTGCTTTCTCATTGTTGCAGGATAGCTTCGACGCTGACCGTCAAGGCCACCTCGTCACTGACCCCTTCGAGCATGAAGTCCATCCCCCAGTCACTGCGCTTGATGCTAAATTCGGTTTCGAAGCCCCGCCGGAACTTGCCCCAGGGGTCCTTGCCGGCTCCGGTCTGACGGGCGGTGACGGTCACCGGCCGTGTTTGGCCGAGCAGGGTCAGGTCGCCGGCGATCTCAAAGCTGACCGAAGCCAGTTTTTTGACCGCGGTACTCTTGAAGGTGATGGTGGTGAATTTTTCGACGTTGAAGAAGTCGGCGCTTCGCAGATGCTGGTCGCGCTTGTCGACATCCGTGTCAACATCCTTGGCGTTTACCTGCATGGCGATGGAGCGGATCGTCGCAGTGGCGTCGTCCCATTGCAGTTCGCCGCTGGCTCCGTTGAAACGCCCGTAGGAATACCCGATATCGAGGTGTTTGACCTTGAACAGAACGTAGGTGTGGGCGGTATCCACCTGATAGGTTTCAGCGGCGAAAGCCGGAATTGCAGCCGCCGCCATCAGGGCGACGGCAAACAGGGCGGTCAATCGGGCGGCAAATGACTGGATTTGCATGGCGGCCTCCTTCCGAGGGGGGTAATCAAAATGGAGCAGCTGAAACGCGGCCGCAACCGCCGGGTGGGGTTTGGCCGGCGTGCCGCGACCGGGCGCTTTCGGCGCTACCAGACGGCTGAGATCAACCTAATGGCCGCGGCAGACTTGTCAAGTTGTGCACGCCGGACGCAGGGATAGATCCTTGGCGTCCGGGTGGCCGCCACCGCGGCCGGCAAGACCGGGAGACCCGGGGGGCGTTAATCGCCTTGAAGCCGCTCATTTTTCGGCTGCTATCGGCCGAAGGGGCATATCGGGTAACGACACTCGGGGCAGCCCAGGCACAGGCCGCCGTGGCCCATGTCGGCGATGGTCTCGCGGGTGATGGTTTCACCGGCCAGCACCCGCGGCAGCATCAGGTCAAAGACCGTGGTGGGGTGGTAGTAGACACAGGCCGGCAGACCCAGGATCTGGGTTTCGTCGAGGCGCGCGTAAAGGAACATGGCGCCGGGCAGAATCGGGCTGCCGTAAGCGATGATCTCGGCCCCGGCCAGACGGACGCCCATGCGCGTGACATCGTCGGGGTCCACCGAGAGACCGCCGGTGGTCAGGATCAGCTCGCAGCCGAGGTCCGCCAGTTCGCGCAGCGCGGCGGCGATCCGCCCGGGGTCGTCGGGGACAATGATCTTTCGAACCAAAGTACAGCCGAAGTCCCGGGCTTTTTGCCCGACGTAGCGGTCGAACTCGTCCCGGATCAAGCCCGCGTGAATTTCCGACCCGGTCACCAGCCCGCCGAAGCGCATCAGTCTGTAAGCTTTGATCTCCAGCACGGGGGCCGCGGCTGCGGCCAGGGCTTCCAGGGCTTCGATCCGCCCGCGGGAAATGGTCAGGGGGATGATGCGGGTGGCGGCCACGGTCTGGCCCCGGCGGCACGGCGTGCCGGTTTTGAGGGTGGCCAGGATCAAATCGCCGATCTGATTGATCGCCCCCAGGCCCGGGACGTTGACCCGCAGTAGCCCGTCGCAGGTGCTCTGAATGCTGGATTTTCCTTCGCAGGGCGACCCCCAGGCGAGGTTCGGGCCCGAAACCGCCGCCGCGATCCGCAGCGCGGCCTCGTCCTCGTGCAGGTCGTCGGGTGACAGTTCCAGTACGTAAAGGTGGCTCTTGCCCATCTTGAGCAGTTCGGGAATGTCGGCCGCGGTGACGACGTGGCCTTTCTTGAACCCCACGCCCTTGAACCGGCCGGGGATGATGCGGGTCATGTCGTGGGCCAAAACGCTGCCCACGGCGTCTTCGACGCGGA
>JAABRJ010000485.1 GCA_011390985.1 Desulfobacteraceae bacterium | reverse complement strand
GCTGACCAGAAGGGTGCCGCAGTCGCCCAGGGTGTCGGCCAGTTGCGCCCAGCGCTGACCGCCGCCGCCCGGCGGCGGGGCTTCGCGGGCTTCGAGCAGCTGGATCGTGCCGTTTTGACGGCCATAAATCATGAGGCTGCGGGCCTCCCCCAAATGCTGGTTGACCAGCACACCTTCCATACTGGCCACCGCCACGTGCGGACGGGCGCCGTCGATCTGCAGCTCCGCAGCCGGACTTTCGGCCGGCAGGCGCTCGCAGGCCTGCAGGGTTGCCATCAGCTCCGGGCTGGGCGCCTCACCCAGGAGGCCCACGGCGTCCGCCCGGCAGCGGGTGCAGTGGCGCATTTGTTTGACGTATCGCCCGGCGGCCGCGCGCACCGCCTGGACGATTGCGACGGAAGGCTCCGGCACGTGCTCGAAGGCCGATCCGCGGTTGGGGAAGTAGGGCACACAGTTGAGGATGTCGACCCCCAGCGCCGACACCCGGCGGGCAACCGCCTCGATGTGGTTGTCGTTGATGCCGGGGATGATGATGCTGTTGACCTTGACCGTGATGCCGCGTGCCTTCAGCCCTCCGATGGCGTCCAACTGGCGTTCCAGCAGGATTTCGGCGCCGCGCCGGGCGCGCAGCACGCGTTTGCCGTCGCGCACCCAGCTGTAGATCCGGGCTGCGATGGCGGGGTCGACGGCGTTGACGGTGATGGTGACATGGCTGACTTTCAGGGCCGCCAGCGCATCCAGGTGCGGTCCGATGGCAAGGCCGTTGGAGGCCAGGCAGAGCAGCATCTCGGGGTAGCGCTGGCGGACCAGACGCAGGGTTTCCAGCGTCTCGGCGGAGTTGGCGAAGGGGTCCCCCGGACCGGCGATGCCCACCACGGCGATGTTGGGTTTCTGCTCGAGCACGGTCGCCAGATAGACCATCGCCTGGGCGGGCGTCAGGACACCGCTGGTCACGCCGGGGCGGCTTTCATTGACGCAGTCGTATTTGCGGTTGCAGAAGTTGCACTGCACGTTGCAGCGCGGGGCGACGGGCAGGTGCACCCGGCCGAAGGTTTTGTGGGCCTTGACGTTAAAACAGGGATGATGTTCCAGATTCATTTGCGACCTCGCTTGGCTGCTGCTCCCCCCGGGAAAATGGGCCCCGGTCCGGGAAACAGGATGAAACCACCGGGCCCCATTCCTGGGGTTTAGATGTAGGTGTATCCCACCGGTGAGGCGGTCTGGCGTGCTGCCATCAGCGTGTTGGCAATCCGGTCGAAAAGCTGCTGGCTGCCGCGGTATCCCAGGTGCAGCAGGCGGGCGCCGCCAACCCGGTCGTGAACCGGAAAGCCCACCCGGATCAGCGGTTTGTCGAGGCGCCGGGCCATGCTGTAGCCTTTGCTGTTGCCGATCAGGAAATCGGGCTGGGCGTCCCGGGCGGCGGTCTCGATGGTCACGAAGTCGGCATCGCTCAGAACCTGGATGCCTTTTTGGCTGTGATCCGGAAAGCGCTCGGCGATGCAGGCCGCCAGGTGGCCGCTGCGGCCGCCCGATGCGCAGACCACCGGAACGACCCCGATTTCACCCAGAAAGCCGGCCAGACCGACCACCAGGTCCTCTTCCCCGAAGACCACCGCGCGGGCGTCCATCACATACTTGTGGCCGTCGGCGTAGCTGTCGATAAGCCGCCCGCGCTCCCGCAGGTGATTTTCCGGCGTCGGCCGTCCGCTGATTTCCGCCAGGGCCGCGAACATCCGGTCGGTGGCGTCGATGCCCACGGGCAGCCCCATCCGGTGGCAGGGCACCTCGAAGCGCTTCCAGAGGAGCCCTGCGGCGGTCTCCTTGGCGCGGGCCAATACGTCGCCCAGCTCCAGGCTGGCCCGCGCGCTCCCGCTGCTGCGAATGGCGGTCACTGAAGTGCCGCCCTCGGGAATCCGCTGATACTCGGTCCACAGGGGGCCGTCGAGGGTGTCGGCGTAGTCGGGCAAGAGTACGACGGGCAGGTCGAAATCCGCACAGATTTCCCTGAGGTGCCGCAAGTCCGCCGGCGACACCATTCCCGGAAAGAGGTTCACGTGGGGGCCGGCTTCAGCGGCGCCCTGGGCCAGCTGATCGACCACGGCCTGCAGCGCCGCATGGAACCCCTGCATATGGGTGCCCTGATAGCTGGGGGTGGCCACGTGCACTACCGGCGGCAGGTCCTCGCCCGCGCAGCTCTCACGGTACTCACGGATGAACATCGGCACGTCGTCGCCGATGGTTTCGCTGAGGCAGGTGGTCGCCACCCCGATCATTTCGGGGTCGTACTGGCGGCGGATGTTGTCCAGGGCGATCTTGAGGTTGGCGCCGCCGCCGAAGATCGCGGTCTGCTCGGAGAAATTGGAGCAGGCGATATCGATGGGCTCCCGGTAGTGGCTGATCAGGTAGCGCCGGATGTAGGTGGAACAGCCCTGGGAGCCGTGCAGCAGGGGTACCGCCCCGCGGATGCCCTTGAAGACCAGGGCGGCCCCCAGCGGCGTGCAGAGCTTGCAGGCGTTGCGCGTGACCGTGAACTTCGGGGCCTTGGGCGATGGCTTCAGCATGGCGAGGCCCCCTTTCCGGCCGCGGCCCGCGCCGGCGCAAAGCGCCAGACCGGGCTGTTGACGCTCCTGTAAACCTCGCGCGCAAAGTTCAGCATGCCCTCGTAGCCGGCCAGGGGGGTCTTGCGCTCGTGGTTGTGGTCGCAGAAGCCGATGCCCATCTTGTAGGCGATGGGCCGTTCCTTGACCCCACCGATGAACAGGTCCGCCCGCTTTTCGATGATGTACTTGGAAAGCTCCAGGGGGTTGGCGTCGTCGAGGATGATGGTGCCGTCGTCGCACATGTCCCGCAGCGTCTCGTAATCCGCGTCGTTGCCGGTCTGGGAGCCCACCAGGACCACGTCCATGCCCAGATAGCGCAGGGCTTTGATCAGCGAAAACGCCTTGAAGGCCCCACCCACATAGATCGCCGCCCGCTTGCCCTGCACGGCGGCCTTTATTTTCTGGAGCTCGGGAAAGATGGCGCTGATCTCGCCGCGCACGAGCGCCTGTGTGCGCGCCATGATCGCGGGGTTGTCCTTGAAATGCGCGGCCACGTCGTAGAGGGCCTTGGAGGTGTCCTCGAGACCGAAGTAGGAAACCCGGATGTAGGGGGTCCCGTAGCGCGCCTGCATCATGTCGGCCAGGGTGGTCATGGCCCCGGAGCACTGCACCACGTTCAGGGCCGCCCCGTGGGAGCGGCGGATGGCGTCTACCCGGCCGTCACCGGTCATGGTGGCCACCACCTCGACCCCCATCTTCTCGTAGTAGGATTTGATGATCCAGGCCTCCCCGCCGATATTGAATTCCCCCAGGATGTTGATGCTCCAAGGGCTGATCTGATCAACCGGGCCCTGGCCGACCAATTTGAAGAGCGCCTCGCAGGCCGCCTTGTAGCCGTCTTTCTTGGTGCCCTTGAAGCCCTCGGAGTGCACCGGCAGCACCGGGATCGCCTTTTCACGGCTCACCTGCCGGCAGACCGCGGCCACATCGTCGCCGATGATCCCGACGATGCAGGTCGAGTAGACGAAGGCCGCCCGGGGCTGGTAGGTGTCGATCAGTTCGACCAGGGCGCGGTGGAGTTTTTTTTCCCCGCCGAAGATCACGTCTTTCTCCCGCAGGTCGGTGGTGAAGGACAGCCGGTGAAGCTCCGGGCCCGAGGACAGCGCCCCGCGGATGTCCCAGGTGTAGGCCGCGCAGCCCACCGGCCCGTGGATCAGGTGCAGCGCGTCGGCGATCGGGTAGAGCACCACCCGAGAGCCGCAAAACACGCAGGCCCGCTGGCTGACCACCCCGGCGAGGCTGTGGTGGCCGCAGGTCAGGTTGAAGGGCTCGGCGCCCTTGCGGTAGATGTGCTTTTCGCGCTCCTTGAGAATCGGGATGCTGGCCATGGGTTGCTTCCTCCGCTGTTACATGACGAGTTCAAAGGTGATGTCGGTGGCATCGCGGTCCTTGCGGTCCAGGAGGGCGTCGAGAATCTTCTCCAGCAGCCGCATGCCGCCCCGGTAGCCCACCGTGGGAAAGTAGCTGTGGCCGACGCGGTCCAGGATCGGGAACCCATGGCGCACGTAGGGAATGTCCTCGTCATGGGCGATGTACTTGACGTAGCTGTTGCCGATCAGAAGATCCACCGGCGCCTGTTTGATCCACTGATGAAAGAGGTGCATGTCGCCGCCCACCTTGATCTGCACCTCGTGGGGTACGCCCGCCACCGCCGCCCGCAGATGCTTTTCAAACTTTTTGCCGGCGGACGTGCCGGTAACGAGGTACACCGGGGCCATGTCCAACGATACCAGAAATTTCGTCAGCGCCAGGAGCTGGTCCGGGTCGCCCACCAGACCGACGCGCTTGTTGTAGAAATACTGGTGCATGTCGGCGATGATATCCACCATCTGGCCGCGCTCGAAGGTCAAGCTGTCGGGCACGTTGACCCCCGCCATGCGGTGCAGGGTGTCCACGAAACGGTCCGTGGCCCCCAGCCCGATGGGCAGATCCAGGATCTGGCAGGGCACTTTGCACTTGACGTCCAGCGCGCGCGCGGCATCCCCCGAGGCCAGGTGACCCAAGGCCACGGTGCCCAGGCTGCTGCCGGTCCTGCGCAGCGCCTCGACGGTCACCCCGCCGGGCGGGTACATGCGGTATTTTCCGGTCATGGGCCCGTTGAGCACCCCGGAGGTGTCCGGGAACATGATGGTCTCCAACCCCATTTCAGCGGCCATGCGCCGGATTTCGGCCATGTCGGAGGGTTCCACGAAGCCGGGGATCAGGTTGACGGTCTTGGTGCGGGCGCTGGCCGTCTCGGCGAAATAGTCCACCATCGCCTTGGTCATGCCGGCGAACCCGGTGATGTGCGAGCCCGCGTAGCTGGGGGTGTTGGCGTGAATGACGTATTTGCCCGCCGGCACCCTGCCCTCGGCCATGGCCTTGTTGACGATCTGGGGAATGTCGTCGCCGATGGTCTCCGACAGACAGGTGGTGTGCACCGCGATGACGTCCGGGTTGTAGACGCTGAAGATGTTGTCGATGGCCTGCATCAGGTTGGCCTGGCCGCCGAAGACCGAGGCCCCTTCGGTGAACGCGCTGGTGGCGGCGATCACCGGTTCCTTGTAGTGGCGCGTGAGGGCGCTGCGGTGGTAGGCGTAGCAGCCCTGGGAGCCGTGGCTGTGGGGCATGCAGCCGTGGATACCGAGGGCGGCGTACATGGCGCCGATCGGCTGGCAGGTCTTGGCCGGGTTGACGGTTAAAGCCGTGCGGTCCTTGATCTCGGTGGTGGTATGACGCAGTAACATGGCGACTCCCGTTTGCTTGCGGTACTGATCGGGGTTATTCCCAGGCATAGGTGGCGGCCAGTTCGGGGTTGGTCTGCCAGGGCGCTTTGAGGTAGCCCCAGACCCGGCTGTTCACCATCCGGTCGATTTCGCGGTAGAAATTTACGGCCCCTTTGAAGCCGGCGTAAGGCCCGCCGTAGTCGTAGCTGTGAAGCTGTTTCATGGGGATGCCGTGCTTCTGGATCATGTACTTTTCCTTGATCCCGGCGCAGAAGATGTCCGGCCGGTATTTCTCGATCATCAGATCGGTTTCAAACTGGCTGATGTCGTCGATGACCATGCTGCCCTCGGGCATTTCGGGCATCATGCCCTGGTAGTCCTTGAATTCGAGCCCCTTGGCGGACAGCGCCGCCAGCTCCTCGGGGGTCTTGCGCGGCCGGTAGCGATCGGGATCCTGACAGACGTCCAGCTCTTCGATGTTGCGGCTGTCGGCGTCGACCTTGACACCCGGCAGCACCTTGCGGCCCTCGTAGTCGTCGCGGTGGGCGAACTCGTAGCCGGCCGAAAGGGTGCGCATGCCCAGCTCCCTGAACAGCTCCTGATAGTGGTGGGCGCGCGAGCCGCCCACGAAGAGCATGGCGCGCTTGCCCGCGGTGCGCGGCCGGATGTCGTCGCGGGCGGCCTGGACGGCCGGCAGTTCCTCGGCGATGACGGCTTCAACCCGCTCGGTCAGCGCCGGGTCGTCGAAATAGGCGGCGATCTTGCGCAGCGACTTGGCGGTTGCCTCGGCGCCGATGAAGTTGATCTTGATCCAGGGCACACCGAATTTTTTTTCCATCATCTCGGCCACGTAGTTGATGGAGCGGTGGCACATGATGAGGTTCAGGTCCGCCGTGTGGGAATTGGCAAAGGCGTCGATGGACGAGTTGCCACTGAAGGTGGCCACCGTGGTGATCCCGCACTTTTCAAAGATCCGCTCGATTTCAAAGGCGTCCCCGCCGATATTGTACTCGCCGAGAAGGTTGACGCGGAATTCGCCCGCGCCGATGGTGTCGTCCAACCCCACCACGTGCTTGAAAATCTGGTTGTTGGCGATGTGGTGGCCGGCCGACTGGCTGACCCCTTTGTAGCCTTCGCAGCTGAAACCGAAGACGTTGATGCCCAGGGCCGCCTTCATTTCGCGGCAGACGGAATGAATGTCGTCGCCGATGAGGCCCACCGGACAGGTGGCAAAAACCGCGATGGCCTTGGGTTTGAAGTTGTCGTAGGCCTCCTGGATGGCCTGCCTGAGTTTTTTCTCCCCCCCGAAGATGATCTCCTTTTCCTGCATGTCGGTGGAAAAACAGTAGGTCATGAAGTTGTGGCCGTCGGGGGTCGTATCCGGGTCGGTCTGGTTGCGCCGGGTGAGCCAGCTGTAAAAGCCGCAACCGATTGGGCCGTGGGTGATGTTGACGATATCGCGGGTGGGGCCCAGGACCACGCCCTTGCAGCCCGCGTAGCAGCAGCCGCGCTGGCTCATCAGCCCGGGAACGGTGCGCACGTTGGCGTTGATTTCGGGGACCTTGTCCCCTGGCTCCAGTCGGTTGACAATGATCTGCTTGGCCCGTTTGCGGGCCACTTTGGGGGGGTATTTGGCGAGCAGTTCGGCCTTGACCTTTTCCGGGTCAGGCCCTTCGATGGGTGCCGTTTGGCTGCGGGCTGTTTCCGTCATGGTGTCTGTCTCCTTCAAAGCCGCGGGTGCGGCAGGGTTACACGTCGTCGAGGACATCGTCGCCTTCCTCACCGGTGCGCACGCGGATGGCGTTCAAGGCCGGCAGGACGAAGATCATGCCGTCGCCGGATTTGCCGGTTCGGTTGACCCGGATGATGGTTTTGGCCGTCAGCGCCACCAGTTTGTCGGGCACCACGATCAGCAGCGCGCGCTTGGGGATCAGACGGCCGCTCTGGCCCAACTGCGAGATGGCCTCCTCATAGCCGCGCTCGGCCCCGCGGAGGAGATGCAGGTCCACCAGCCCCTTGCCGCGGCCCAGGGCCTCGCGGGCGGTGATCGAGGTGATGCCGGCCTCCGCCAGGGCCCGTTTGGTCTGGTTCATCATGTTCATGCGCACGATCGCGAAGAGTTCTTTCATATCGCCACCTCCTCGGTGCTGCCGTCGGCCGCCTCCCGGATGCCTGAGCTGATGGTGTAGGCCGCCTCCACCGGCACCAGAAAAATCTTGCCGTCGCCGTAGGCCCCCTTTTCACCGGTGCGCGCGGCCTTGATGATCGTGCGCACGGCGAAGTCCTTGTCCTTGTCCTGGACCACGGTCAGCAGCATCTCCTTGGGGATTTCGTCGTAGGTGACCTCCACGATCTTGATACCGCGCTGCTTGCCGCGCCCCACCACGGACATCTTGGTGACGCCCGGAAACCCGGCCTCCATCAGGGCGGCCAGCACATTGTCGACTTTCTCGGGACGAACGATGGATCGGATCATAATCATGGCGGTGACTTCTCCTTGGTTTTTAAAGGGTGTAAGCCTGCGATCGGGTCAGGCGGCGATGCCGTAGTCGATCAAGAGTTTTTCCAAATCCTCGATGGCCATGGGCTTGGGGATGACCTTCAGCTGGTTTTCGGCGATCTTGCGCGCCAGGGTCCGGTACTCCTCGGCCTGGGGGTGATCCGGCTCGAAATCGATGACGGTCTTGCGGTTGATCTCCGCCCGCTGCACCATGTTGTCGCGGGGCACGAAGTGAATCATATGGGTTCCAAGCCGGTCGGCCAGGGCTTCGATCATCTCGCGCTCGTTGTCCACCTTGCGGCTGTTGCAGATCAGGCCTCCGAGGCGGACCCCGCCGGCTTCGGCGAACTTGACGATGCCTTTGCAGATGTTGTTGGCGGCGTACATCGCCATCATTTCCCCGGAAACGACAATGTAGATTTCCTGGGCCTTGCCCTCGCGGATCGGCATCGCAAATCCGCCGCAAACGACGTCGCCCAGGACGTCGTAGAAAACATAGTCCAGGGCTTCGCTCTCGGCATAGGCGCCGAGCTGCTCCAGCAGGTTGATGGAGGTGATGATGCCCCGGCCCGCGCAGCCGACCCCGGGTTCAGGGCCGCCAGACTCGGTGCAAAGAATTTTGCCGAACCCCTCCTTGCGGACATCCTCCAGCTCGACGTCCTCACCCTCGTCGCGCAAGGTGTCCAGCACGGTCCGCTGGGCCAACCCGTGGAGCAGCAGCCGGGTGGAGTCCGCCTTGGGGTCGCAGCCGACGACCATCACCTTGAGGCCCATCTCCGCCAGCCCGGCGACTGTGTTCTGGGTTGTGGTGGATTTGCCGATGCCGCCTTTGCCGTAGATCGCGATTTTTCTCATGGAGCTTTTTCCTTTCTGAAGTGGGAGTTGCGCTCGTGTTGGGCAGTGTTGTGAACTCCATTGAGCAATGGGTGTGCCAGCCGCCCCACGGAAGTGCTTTTGAGTTTTCAATAGGCTGATATGGCTTGAAAAAAAGGAAAAAGACCGGAGGGTTGTTTATCGGATGGAAGATCGCATGGTGGTCGACAGCTACAATCCTGTAGATGTGTAATCGACGATAATGTAGATGGATTCCCGGTGGAGAAGAAAAGAAGAACACGCGCCCCCGGTGTGCGGACAGCGGTGTGGGGGATAGGCGGGCGCCCGCCTACGGCCGGCGGGGCGACAGACCGCTGCAACCCCTGCGGCCATCGCGGATCAGCGATTCCAGCCCGAATTTTTTTACCCGGTAGCCCATCTGTCGAAGGCTGAGCCCGATTTCGCGGGCGGCCTTCTGCTGGATCCAGCCGTTTTTTTCCAGGGCCTCCAGAACGGCGTTGCGCTCCATTTCCTCGATGCGCGAAACGGCCGGCTGACCGTCGCCGTTGGGGGTGTTTTCGCGGCTTTTGCGAAAGAGGTAGGTCGGCAGGGCCTGGGGGGCGATCAGGGGGGTTTCCGACAGGATGGCCAGCCGCTCGATGAGGTTTTCAAGCTCGCGGACGTTGCCGGGCCAGTGGTAGGCCGCCAGCACCGCCATGCTGCCGGGGGCGAACTGGAGGCTTTTGCCATACTCCTTGGCGCTTTTTTCAAGGAAGTAGTTGCCCAGCAGCGGGATGTCCGCCTGGCGATGGCGCAGGGGCGGGATCGCGATCGGAAAGACGTTCAGGCGGTGGTAGAGGTCGGGCCGAAATCTGCCGGTGGCCGCCGCTGTGGGCAGGTCGGCGTTGGTGGCGGCGATGATCCGGACATCCACGCGCCGGGTGCGGGTGCTGCCCAGGCGTTCGAATTCGCGCTCCTGCAGGAAGGATAGCAGTTTGGCCTGGACGTTGGGGGGCAGTTCACCGATTTCATCCAGGAAGACCGTGCCGCCGTCGGCCTCTTCGAAGCGGCCTTTTTTGGCCTCGCCGGCCCCTGTGAAGGCCCCCTTTTCGTGGCCGAAAAGCTCGGCTTCGATCAGGTTGTCGGGCAGGGCCGCACAGTTGACCTTGGCGAAGGGTCGCCGGGAGCGGGGACTCAGCTCGTGCAGGATGCGGGCGGTCAGGGTTTTGCCGGTGCCCGATTCCCCCAGGAGCAAGACCGATGCCTTGCTGGGGGCGACCTTGCGGATCAGTTCGTTGAGCGCCTGCATGGCCGGGCTGACCCCCACGGCGAAGAAATGGTTGTACTTTTCCGAGATTTCCGCCCGCAGGGACCGGTTTTCGCTTTTGAGCTTCATTTCGCGCTTCTCGATCTGGCGGTTGAGGTGCACGAACTGAGCGATCAGAGTCGCCACGATGGTCAGAAAGCGGATGTCCTCCTCGAAGGACACCTCCGGCTCGAAAAGGCGGTCCACGCTGAAGACCCCGATGGGGGTGCCGTGCAGGATGATCGGCACCCCGATAAAGGCAACGCTGTCCTTGCGAATGTCACGGGACTGGGTTTTGTTGAGAAACAGGGGCTCTTTGCCGATGTCCGGCACAAAAAAGGGCTGGGCGGTGCGAAAGATCAACCCGGTGACGCCTTCGCTGGGCTGGTAGATGCCCCGTTTCTTTTCCTCCGGCCGCAGGCTGTGCGACGCGCAGATCTTGAGCAGGCCGGTCTGCATGTCCCGCAGGGTTACGGTGGCGCGCTCCATCGAAAGCGATTGCGAGAGGATCTCCAGGATCGAGTCGAGCGCCTGGTCCAGCTGCAGAATCTGGCCAATGATGCCGCTGATCTCGTAGAGAACCTTCAACTCCAGACTGTAAATTTTTTGTTCCAAAGCCATTTTCAGATCTTTTTCCAGGTGGACCTCTGGCCAGATCGGCCGTGATCGTGAGTGCCGGAGTGACGGTGCGGGGCCGCCTCCCCTTCGGATCAAGCGCAGAGGGGGCAAGGGTGCGTGGTAAAGCGTGCGGTGAAAGCGGTGCAGGTCGGCGGTCGGTCTCCTGCTTACGA
>JAABRJ010000484.1 GCA_011390985.1 Desulfobacteraceae bacterium | reverse complement strand
CGCCGAGGCGGGAATTTATATCCCGCTTTTCTGGGAGACCACCGGATTCGTCCGCGCCGAAGGCGGCTACGTCACCGAGGGCACCAACGGCATCCTGCCCGACTACGAGCGTTTTTACCTCGGCGGCCTCAATACCCTGCGCGGCTTTGACTGGCGCGACATCAGCATCCAGGACAGCAACGGCGACGACATCGGCGGCACCTCGATGGTGGTCTTCAACCTGGAGTATATCTTCCCCCTGATCAAAGAGGCCGGCCTGGCCGGGGTGGCATTTTATGACACCGGCAACGTCTACGGCGAGGACCAGGATTTTGACATCACCGACCTGCGCCAGAGCGCGGGGGCCGGCATCCGCTGGAACTCCCCGATGGGCCCCATTCGCCTGGAATACGGCTATGTGCTCGACCCCGAAGATGATGAGGGCGGCGGCAAGTGGGAGTTCGGTATGGGCGGCGCCTTCTGATGGACAGCCGCTGGCGGGGTACCTTACCCCCGCACCCCTCGGGATGCGCGCGCGGCGCGATGTAAGCCGCCTTTTACCGGTCCATCACATATGGAGGTTGAAATGCCAAGGATCGCGCAGGCCTTCTTGGCGGCCTTTTGCGTGCTGGCGATCTGCAGTGTCGCTTACGGCGCCGATGTGGCCAAGATCGGGGTTGTCGATCTGCCGAAAGTCTTCGAGCAGTCGGAAGCCGGCAAAGCCGCCCAGGCGGAAATAAAACAGAAAGGCCGGGCGATGGAAGTCGAACTGAAGCGGATGGGTGCCCAGATCGAAGACCTCAAAAAACGCCTGGAACGCGAAGCTGCTGTGATGAGCAAGGAAATGCGCGAGGAGAAAGAGCGCGAGTTGCGCATCAGGGTCAGCGAATTCGAAACCGCCGAGCGGGGCTTCGAGGGCGAACTGAGGGACCTGAACAACCGCCTCAGCCAGCGTTTCCGCGAGGAGGTCCTCGGGATTGCCGAGGAGATCGGCAAAAAAGGGGGGTACCTCCTGATTCGCGACAAGGCGGGCGTCCTGTATTCGCCGAGCAGCAACGACATTACCGCAGAGGTGATCAAGGCGCACAACAGACGGTTTGCCCAATCGGCCAAGGCGGCCGGCAAATCCAGCAGTCAGTGAGGATCCGGACATGGAACTTGCCCTTGCGGCCATCGCCCAAATGGTGGGCGGCGAGGTGATCGGTGATCCCCAAAAAACGGTTGTCGGCGCCGCCGCCTTCGAAACGGCCGCTCCCGATCAAATCGCCCTGGCGGGGGCGCCCCGCTACCTCAAGCAGATTGACGGCACCCGTGCCGGCGCGCTCATGGTGCCCCTGAAGTTCGAGGCCGCCGGGCGGAATCTTGTCCGTGTGGGCAACCCCGCGGCCGCGTTTGCCCACGTGCTGAGCGTGTTTCACCCACTTCCGCGGCCGGCGGCCGGGATCAGCCCCGGGGCCGCGATCGGCGGCGGCTTCAGCGTCGGCCTGGACCCCGCCATCGCCCCGATGGTGTTCATCGGGGAAAACGTCACCTTGGGTGATCGGGTTGCCGTCTATCCTGGTGCTTTTATCGGTGACGGGGTTTTCATCGGCGACGATGCCACGATTTTTCCCAACGTCACGATCATGCGCCGCTGCCGGATCGGGCGTCGGGTGATCCTCAACCCGGGGACAGTCATCGGCGCCGACGGCTTCGGCTTTGCCCCGGAGGGCGAGCGCTACCGCAAAATCCCTCACACCGGTAGCGTTCAGATCGACGACGACTGCGAAATCGGCGCCCTGAACACCATCGATCGGGCCACGTTCGGCAAAACCTGGATCAAACAGGGGGTCAAAACCGACAACCTCGTCCATATCGCCCACAACGTCACCATCGGTGAAAATTCGGTTGTTGTTGCCCAGGTCGGGATTTCCGGCAGCACTGTGATTGGGAGGCATGCGGTCCTGGCGGGGCAGGCCGGCATTGCCGGTCACCTGACCCTCGGCGACAATGTGACCGTGGGACCCCAGGCCGGTGTTGGCAAATCCATCGCAAGCGGCGCGGTGGTGTCCTCGGGGCTGCCCGCAATGGCGCACCGCACCTGGCTGCGGGTGGTTCGCGAGGTGCCGCGGCTGCCGGAACTGGCGCGCCGCCTCGCCGATCTTGAAAAGCGTCTGAAAACGTTAGAGGAAGAAAAATGAAGGGCTACCCTATCCAGAAAATCATGGCTTACCTGCCGCATCGCTATCCGTTTCTTCTGGTGGACCGTGTTCTTGAAATTGTGCCGCGCGAGTTTATCGTGGCCCTTAAAAACGTGACCATCAACGAACCGTTTTTCCAAGGGCATTTTCCCGGAAACCCGATCATGCCCGGGGTCTTGATCGTCGAAGCCTTGGCCCAGGCCGGCGGCATCCTCGCCTACGAATCGCTGCCCCCCGAGCGCCGCGGCCAGGAAGTTTATTTCATGGGCTTCAACAACGTCAAATTCAGGAAGCCGGTGGTGCCCGGGGACCAGTTGATTTTCCGGGTCAATTTTCTGCGGCAGCGGGGCAACGCCTTCAAAATGGCCGGCCGGGCTGAGGTGGCGGAAACACTCGTGGCCGAGGCGGAATGCCTGGCCAGTATCGGAGATAAAGCATGATTCATGCAACCGCGATCGTCAGCCCCCAGGCGGAGATCGACGTCAATGTCGATATCGGCCCCTTTGCCATCGTGGCTGCGGATGTGGCCATCGGGGCCGGAACGACCATCGGGTCTCACAGCGTCATCGATTCCCATACCACCATCGGGCCGGAGTGCCGGATTTTTCCGCATGCGGTCGTCGGCGGGGCGCCCCAGTCGCTAAAGTACACGGGGCAGAAGACCTACGCCAAGATCGGGCGCGGCACCGTCATCCGGGAATTCACCACCGTCCACCGGGGCACCGCCGAGGGGGGCGGTGTAACCGAAGTGGGCAACCACTGTCTGTTGATGGCATACAGCCACGTGGCGCACGACTGCCGGGTGGGAAGCGGCGTGGTGCTGGCCAATGCGGCCACCCTGGCCGGACACATCCTCATCGGCGACTTCGCCACCATCGGCGGGCTGGTGGCCAT
>JAABRJ010000483.1 GCA_011390985.1 Desulfobacteraceae bacterium | reverse complement strand
AATACGCCTTTGTGGGCGGTAAATCCGCCGTGGTCAAGGATGTGCCGCCCTACGTGATCGCCGCAGGCGACCGCGCCACGCTGCACGGGTTGAACCGGGTAGGGCTCAGGCGGCACGGATTTTCGGAAAAGTCCCTTTTGCTGCTGAAGAAGGCCTATCGCGTCATCTTCCGGATCGGGTTGACCCTCAACGAAGCCCTGGAGCGGGTCCGCGCCGAGGTCGACCAGGTCCCCGAGGTGGTCAACTTCATCAAGTTCATCGAATCTTCGCATCGCGGAATCACCCGCTGACGATTTCCGGGGCGGGGCCGCCGGATGCCTGCCGCAGACAGCATGAAACGCATCGGACTCATCGCGGGGAGTGGCCAGTTTCCCCTTATTTTTTCCAAAGCCGCCAGCGCCAAAGGCTACCAGGTCTACGCGGTTGGATACGTCAACGAGGCCGACCCCGCACTGGTGGAAACGGTGGCCGCGCTGGAGTGGCTGCACCTGGGGCAGCTCAAACGGCTGGTCCGGTTTTTTCGACAAAACGGTGTTTGCGAGGCCGTCATGATGGGCGCCGTTCGCAAAACCCGGATGTTCACCGATATTCGCCCCGACACCCAGGCCATTGCCCTGGCCGCCAGGATGCGCCACACCCACGACGATAATCTGCTGCGGGCCTTCGCGGCGTTTCTCGAAAAAGAGGGAGTGCGCATCCAGCCGTCCACTTTTCTGCTGCCGGAGCTGCTGGCCCCCGAAGGGTGCTGGACCCGCAGGCGCCCCACGCGCAGCGAAGAAAAGGACATTGCCCTGGGCTGGCGCCTGGCCAAAGAGGTCGGGCGCCTGGATATCGGCCAGTGCGTCGTCGTGGGCGGGGGGTCGGTGCTGGCCGTGGAGGCCATCGACGGCACCGACGCCACCATCCTGCGTGGCGGGCAGTTGGGCAAGGGCACGGCCGTTGTGGTCAAGGTCTGCAAACCCAATCAGGATTTTCGCTTCGACGTTCCGGCGATCGGAGCTGAAACCGTTCGGAACATGCAAGCCGCCGGTGCCCGGGTGCTGGTGGTGGAGGCCGGCAAGGCGGTGGTCTTCGACCGCGGCGAGATGGTCGCCCTGGCCGACCGCCACGGCATCTCGATTGCAGCGCGCAGCGGCGCTTAGCGAAAGGGTGGCGCGCTCGGGTCGATCGACCATCGAAAGCGCGCCGCCGGGAGGAAAGGAAAGTTGCAAATGGCCAAGCTGCGCGTGGGGGTTGTCGGGGTTGGCTACCTTGGCAAATTCCACGCAGAAAAATACGCCGGTATGCCCGATGTGGAATTGGTCGCTGTCGTGGATAAGGATCTGCGGCGGGCCCGCGATGTGGCCGAGCGCCTCGGCACCCAGGCCTTTGGCAGCCACCGGGACCTGCTGGGCAAGGTCGACGCCGTCAGCGTCGTGGTGCCGACCGCCGACCACTACGCGGTGAGCCGCGATTTCCTGCGGCACAATGTCGATCTTCTGATCGAAAAACCGATGACCTCGACCCTGCGCCAGGCCGACGAATTGATCGACTTTGCGGAGTCCCACGGTCTCCTCATCCAGGTGGGACACCTGGAGCGGTTCAACTCGGCCGTGGCGGCCCTGCGCCATATCGTCACGGCGCCGATGTTCATCGAGTCTCACCGGCTCGCCACTTTCAAGGCGCGTGGGACGGATGTCAGTGTGGTGCTGGACCTGATGATTCACGATATCGACATCATCTCCAATTTCGTTCGCTCCGAGATTCGGGCCATTCGCGCCGCGGGCATACCGGTCATTTCCCATGAGGTCGATATCGCCAACGCCAGGCTTGAATTTGAAAACGGGTGCGTCGCAAATGTCACCGCCAGCCGCATTTCGATCAAAAATGAGCGCAAAATCAGGCTGTTTCAGCGGGATGCGTATGTTTCGGTGGATTTTTCGAACCACCACATCACGGTGATTCGAAAGACCGGTGAACACCCCGCGGGCATCATTCCCGGAATGGAAATCCAGGAGCTTTGCTTTACCAAGGGCGATGCCCTCGATGATGAGCTGAAATCCTTCGTCAGGGCCGTAAAGCGCCGCGAGGTGCCGGAGGTGACCGGCCAGATGGGGCGTGACGCCCTGCGGATCGCCCTGGACATCATGGATCAGATCCAGTCCACCAACAGCCGCTACTTCAACTGAAACCCCCTCCACGCGATTGACCATGAACGCTGCCCCAGATCCGCGATGTGTGATGATTGTTGCCGGGGAGGCCTCCGGGGACCTGCACGGCGCCCACCTGGTGCGCGCGCTGCGGCGCGAGGCGCCGGGCCTGTTTGTCTGCGGTATCGGCGGCGACCACCTGCGGATGGAAGGGGTGCGCATCCTGCTGGACGCCTCACGGCTCGCTGTGGTCGGCATCACCGAGGTCCTGGCCAAGCTGCCGGTTGTCTGGCAAGCGCTGGGGCTTGCCAAAAAACTTCTGCACAGCCTGCGGCCGGATCTGCTGATTTTAATCGATTTTCCGGATTTCAACCTGAGGGTCGCCAGGATGGCCAAAAAACGCGGCATCCCGGTGCTCTACTATGTCAGCCCGCAGATTTGGGCCTGGCGTCGGGGGCGGGTGCAGACCATCAAACAGCGGGTGGATCACATGGCCGTGATCCTGCCTTTTGAAGCCGGTTTCTACCAGGCGCATGGGGTTCCAGTGACCTTCGTGGGCCATCCGCTTCTGGACGTCTGGGGCGGCATGCCGCCGCTGCAGCCGCCTGCCGGCCTGGTCGTTGCGCCTGTGGTGGGCCTCCTGCCCGGTTCGCGTGAAGGGGAAATCCAGCGGCTGCTCCCGGTCATGCTGCAGGCCGCGCGGCGGCTGGAAAATCAATTTAAAACCATTCGTTTTCTGGTTTCCGTGGCCCCGACGGTAAACCGGGAGCAGTTCGGCGGGATTATGCAGCGCTATCCGGGGAGGGCGCCGATCGAGGTGGTTGCAGGCGGCATCGAGCCGATCCTGCGGGCGTGCCACCTGGTGCTGGCCGCCTCCGGCACGGTCACCCTCGAGGCCGCCATCGGCGGGATGCCCATGGTGATCGTCTACAAAGTCTCGCCGCTGAGCTACCGGATTGGCAAGGCCCTGATCCGGGTGAAGCATATTTCGCTGGTGAACCTTATCGCCGGCCGCGAACTGGTGCCGGAATTGATTCAGGGTCAGGCGACGCCGACCAACATTGCCGCGGCGGCCGCCGCGATGCTCGCCGATCCGCGGCAGCTGGCAACCCTGCGCACGGAACTGCTCAAAATCCGATCGCTGCTGGGCGGACGCGGGGCTTCCGCGCGGGTGGCGGCGATCGCTCTGGCATTGCTCAAGAGTCCGGAGGGCTTTGACGCACGGGCGGCCGGCAGGGAGGCAACCGGATGACCCCCCACGCCCGTCAGTGGCTGACCGAATGCAAATGGCGCCTTGTCGGGATTCTCGGCAAACTGCTCATCGACCTGATTTTTTGCGGGTCCCGGATCGAGGTCGAAGGCTATGCGAAGGTTCGACACTTGCGATCCTCGCGCCGGCTTATTCTGGCCTTTTGGCATTCCCGGATTCTCCTGATCAGCCATCTGTACAAGCGCCAAAACGCGCTCATCCTGGTGAGCCGGTCGAAGGACGGGGAGATCATCGCCCGGATCCTCCAGCGCCAGGGGCATGAACCGCTGCGGGGATCTTCCAGCCGGGGGGGGCTGCGGGCGCTTTCGGGCATGATCCGCAAAATGAAGCAGAGCGGCCGCCCGGCGGTGGTGATTCCCGACGGCCCCCGGGGGCCGCGCCACCGCGTTCAACCGGGGATTATCATGCTGGCCAAGAAAACCGGTTTTCCGATCGTGCCGGTGACCTACAGCGCCCGCCATCGCAAGGTTTTCAACAGCTGGGACCGGTTTGTCCTGCCGGCGCCGCTGACCCGCTGCAAGGTCGTTTTCGGCGATCCGCTGAGCGTGCCCCCGGACATTGCCAAGGGGGAGGAAGCACGCTATTCCGGCCTGCTGCAGGCAGAACTCTGCCGCATCACGACCCGGGCCGATGCCGCCTTCGGTCATCACACGCTTTAATACCCTATGAAACTGCTTTCCAAATCCCTTTTCAGCGAGCGCCATCGGCGGCTCTTCGCCCTGGTCCGCGGCAACTGGCTCAAACTGCTGCTGGCCATGCTGTTCATGCTGCTCATGGCCGGCGCCAGCTCCGCGATCCCCTTTATGATCAAGCCGGTGGTGGATGACATCTTTATCAGCAAAAACGCCACCATGCTCAAGGTGGTGCCCCTTGCGGTGATCCTGATTTACCTTGTTCTGGGCGCGGCCATGTACGGCCAGGAATACTTTCTGGGCTGGGTGGGGCACGACGTCATTCGCCAGCTCCGCAACAGCCTTTACGACAAGATTCAGGATCTCCCGATCTCCTTTTTCCAGGCGGAAAGAACCGGCACCCTGATGTCCCGCATCACCAACGATGTCAGTATCATCAAAGAAATGGTTTCCAGCGCCATCACCGGCTCGATCCGGGACCTGTTCACCATCATCGGGCTGACCGGGGTCATCTTTTACCGCGACTGGAAAAGCGCCATCGCGGCGCTCGTGGTGCTGCCGCTGGCCTTTTACCCCATTGTGCGATTGGGCCGGCGGGTGCGGCGGGTGACCACCGGCACCCAGGAGGTCCGGGCCGACCTCAACTCCTTTTTGCACGAGACCTTTGCCGGCAATAAGATCGTCAAAGCCTTCGGCATGGAGTCCTACGAAAAAGAGCGGTTTGCCGCCAAGACCCGCAAGCTGTTCCGGCTGGAGATGAAAGCCGTGAAGGCCAAGGCGCTCTCCTCGCCGCTGATGGAGTTTTTGGGCGGCGTGGGGGTCGCTTTCGTCATCTGGTACGGCGGCTCCAAGGTGATCGCCGGCACCTCCACTCCCGGCACCTTTTTTTCTTTCATGGGCGCGGTCCTGATGCTCTACGGCCCGGTCAAAAAACTGAGCAAACTCAACAACACCGTCCAGCAGGGGCTTGCCGGGGTGGACCGCGTATTCGACATCCTCGAGCAAACCTCCGATATCCGCGACCCCGCCTGCCCGGTGGCGATCCCGGGCGGTCCGCATCGGATCACCTTCAACGACGTTTATTTCCAGTACGACACCAAGCCGATCCTCAAGGGAATCACCCTCGATGTGGGCCCCGGCGACATCCTGGCCCTGGTGGGCATGAGCGGCGGGGGCAAAACCTCGCTGGTCAACCTGATCCCGCGTTTCTACGACGTCACCCAAGGGGCGATCCTGATCGACGGCATCGACATCCGGGCGGTCGCCGTCAGCGACCTGCGGCAGCAGATCGCCATCGTGACCCAGGACCCGATTCTGTTCAACGACACGCTGCGCAGCAACATCGCCTACGGCAAACCGGATGCCACCGACGCGGCGATCGAAGCCGCGGCCAGGGCCGCTTACGCATGGGACTTCATTCAAAAGTTTCCGGATAAACTCGGCACCAACATCGGGGAGCTGGGCGGGCGCCTTTCCGGGGGCCAGAAACAGCGCATCTGTATCGCCCGCGCACTTCTCAAAAACGCCCCGATCTTGATTCTCGACGAGGCGACCTCGTCCTTGGACACCGAATCCGAGGCGCTCGTCCAGAAGGCGCTCGGCAATCTCATGCGCGGGCGGACCACCTTCGTCATCGCCCACCGGCTGTCGACCATCGGCTACGCCCAGCGGGTGGTGGCCATTGTGGACGGCGAGATCGTCGAGCAAGGCACCCACGAAGAACTCCTGGCGGCCCAGGGCGTCTACCACAAGCTCTACCAGATGCATTTTAACGGCGACGACGCGGTTTGACCGCCAGCCCCCGACAAAGCCCTGAACCCAGCCATGAAGACCAACCCCCTCATCCATCGCTACCTGTTCACCGAGCTGGTGCCGCCCTTTGCCATCAATCTGGCTTTTTTCACGTTCATTTTTTTGACCAGCCGAATCCTGGATATCACCAACCTGGTGGTCAACCATGGTGTCGGGCTGCTGCAAGTGCTCCTGGTGATCGTCTACACGATCCCCTACTTCATGGTCTTCGTCATTCCCATGGCGGTGATGATGGCGGTTTTGCTGACCTTTCTGCGGTTGTCGGGCGACAACGAGATCATGGCGTTGAAGGCCGGCGGGGTCAACGTCACCGCGCTGCTGCCGCCGGTGATGGTCTTCTGCCTGCTGGGAGGACTGCTGACCGCGTTCATGTCCATCTACGGGCAGCCCTGGGGACGGTCGTCCGCCAAGCAGCTGGTGGTTCGGATCGCGGCCAGCAGCATCGACATCGGCCTCAAGGAACGGCAGTTCAACGACACCTTTGACGGCATCGTGCTTTACGTCAGCCAGGTCGACACCCAGACGCGGACCCTGCGGGATGTGTTCATCGAGAACCAGCAAGACGACAAGCTGGCCAGTACCGTGGTGGCCCCCCGGGGTCAACTGATGCGGGCGGCGGATGGCCTGACCTGGCGGCTGCGGCTTTTTGACGGCACCATTCACCAGGTGGATCTTCAGGAGTTCAGGGCCAACGCCATCCGCTTCGACACCTACGATCTGACCCTGAGCCTGGCGCAGATCCTGGAGCCGCAAAAGAGGCCCTCCAAGCACCGGCGTGAAATGAATCTGGCCGAGCTGAGGCAGTACATCCGCGAGCATCAAGCTGCCCGGGACGCCGGGTATTTCAACGCCCTGATGCGCTACCACAAGATGTTTTCGATTCCCTGCGCCTGCCTTGTGCTCGGCTTTCTGGCGATGCCCCTGGGGATGCAAGCCAAGCGGGCCAGCAAGTCATACGGCCTGGGTCTCGGTCTGGTCTTTTTCCTGCTCTATTACCTGCTGCTCTCGGCGGGGTCCGTCTTTGGTGAAAGCGGGCGGTTGCCCCCCATCGCGGCGGTCTGGATGCCCAACCTCGTGATGGCGGCCGTGGGGGTCTTCCTTTTTGTCCGTATGGCTCAGGAGCGCCCCCTGCGATTTGACCTGCCCGCCGATTTACTCGAGCGCTGGTCGGCCGCCTGGCATCGCCTGAGGCGCCGTGACGGCCATTAGACCTGGAGACTTCTTCGAACGCATGCTGATCATCAACGCCTACCTGACCCGTGAAATCTGGAAGTTCTTCTGCCTGCTGCTGGCGGTGGTGCTCGGGGTCTACCTGATCGTCGATTTTTTCCAGAAACTCGACGATTTTTTTGAAGCCGGTTTGCCGATCAGCCGCGCGCTGGCGTATTTTGCGCTCAAAATTCCCTTCATCGTCGCCCAGGTGCTGCCGGTCTGCATCCTGCTGGCGGTGATGATCGTCTTTGGCCTGATGAACAAGAACAACGAGGTCACGGCCCTGCGCAGCAGCGGGGTCAGCGTCTACCTGCTGCTGCGGCCGGTGTTGGCGATCGGGGCGCTGGCGAGCCTGGCCCTGTTCTTTTTTTCGGAAGTGGCGGTGCCGCTCAGCATGAACCTGGCCAACAAGATCTGGCTGGAGGAGGTCGAAAAAAAAGGCGCCGCGGCGACCCAGCAGCAGAACATCTGGTTCAAGGGCAGCCGCGAGATCATCCATGTCAGCTACTTCGACCGGGTCAAAAAAACCGCCTTCGGTCTGACGGTCAACGTGTTCGACGGCGATTTTCGCCTGGTCCGGCGAATCGACGCCCGCCAGGCCACCTTCCGTGACGGCCACTGGCAGCTCTCACAGG
>JAABRJ010000482.1 GCA_011390985.1 Desulfobacteraceae bacterium | reverse complement strand
TCTCCGGGACCCCTTGCGGCTTGCCGGTAATGTGGCGCTGATTGCAGAAGGCGCACTGGAAAGGGCAGCCGGCCTGCGGCAGAAACACCGGGACAATAAACGGCCGCGGGGGGGCGGGGGCAGCGGCGCAGGGCTCCGCTGGGGATATCACCCGCTTGGGGGGCTGGGGGCGCTCAGGGGTGTTCACCCAGCTGGTCCAGTGCGTTGTGGGCAGCGGCCTGTTCGGCCGATTTTTTACTTTTCCCGCCTCCGGTCGCCTGGATGGCGCCGATGGTCACCCTTGCGAGAAACGTTTTGTCATGGTCCGGGCCCGTTTCCTCGATCACATCATAAACCGGCGTGACTTTTTGAATTTCCTGGACCTTTTCCTGCAGCTGACTTTTGAAGTCCCGGGTCAGGGGGACCTCTGCGGGCGATTGCAGCAGGGGTGAAAAAAAGCTGCGGACAAATGCGCTGGCGCACGCGAAGCCCCCGTCGAGATACACGGCCGCAATCACGGCCTCAAACGCGTTGGCCAGGATGGAGCTTTTTTCCCGGCCGTTGCTCTGCAGCTCGCCCCTGCCCAGCTGCAGATGCGGCCCGATCTCCAGCTGCCGTGCCATGGCGGCCAGTTGGGTCTCGCTGACGAGCTGGGCGCGCATGCGCGAAAGCTCGCCTTCGCGCCAGGCCGGAAAGCGCTCCATCAGCAGGTCGCTCACCACGAGATTCAAAACGGCGTCGCCCAGAAATTCGAGGCGTTCGTTGTCTTTCAAGGCCGGGCTGGCATCGGGCTGCTCGTTGACCAGCGAGCTATGGCGCAGGGCCTCGACCAGGAGCGTTTGGTGACGAAAACGGTAGGGCAGTCTGGCTGCCAGTGATGACAGGGGCTGTGGGTTCATGGGCGGGGTGGCGGTGTCATCGCGGTGGCCTTCAGGCGGTCGGCCGCACGCGCCGGACCAGGGCTTCGTATAGTGCAAACGGGACGTTGAGATCGCCCCGGCCGACGCCCAGCCGAATCTCCGGGTTGAGGGCGCCGTGAAAGTCGGTTCCGCCGGTCATCAGCAAGCCGTGCTGGCGGGCCAGTTGGCAGCAGGCTGCGGTAAGCGCCGGGGTGTGTTCGGGGTAGAAAACTTCAAGGCCCATCAGCCCCATATCCATCAAACGGGTCACGGCATTCGCCAGCCCGGAGGGTGTTTCAAAGGTCAGCAGACCGGGATGGGCCAGAACCGGCACGCCGCCCGCGTCGCGGATGGATTGCAGGGCCTCGCGGCAGCCGATTCGCTGTTTGTCCACGTAGGCGGGCTTGCCGCCTCCCAGAAACCGGCCAAAGGCCTCGTCGATGGAGGCCGCCGCCCCTTTTTGGACCAGCACGCGGGCGATGTGCGGGCGCCCCAGCTGGCATTCCCCCACCGCCGCGCTGACTTCGTCAAGCGTGATATCGATTCCCAGGCGATTGAGCTTTGCGATGATCGCCGGGTTGCGGTTCTCCCGGGATTTGCGGAGAACCCGCAGGGAATCGCGCAGGGTCGGGTCCTGCGGGTCGATGCCGTAGCCGAGGATGTGAAAGCTGCCGCCGACGCGGATGGATGCCGGCGGCGCGGCACTGATCTCCACGCCGCTCAGAAATTTCAGGGACGGCGGCATCGCCTGCCGCAAGGCGCGCTTGACCCCCTCGACGCTGTCGTGATCGGTGATGGCGATGGCCTGAAGCCCAAGGGCTGCGGCCTGGGCGATAATCTCGTGGGGGTCAAGGGTGCCGTCAGATGCGGTTGAGTGAATGTGAAGATCGATCATCGTGTCGGCATCATAGGCCCAGCGATTTCTCCAGCGCCTCTTCCTTGGTCTTGCATTCGATGCACTGGGCGGTCACGGGCCGTGCCTTCAGGCGTTCGATGGAGATCTCCTCGCCGCAGGTTTCGCAGATCCCGAAGCTGCCGCTTTCGATCCGTTCGAGCGCTTTTTTGATCTTTTTGATCAGTTTGGCCTCGCGATCGCGGATCCGCAGCATGAAATTGCGGTCGGACTCCAGGGAGGCGCGGTCGGTGGGATCCGGAAAGTTCTCTTTCTGGGCCGTCATGCCCGTGACCGTTTCGTCTGCCTGGGACAGGAGCTCTTCCAGCCGCTGGGTCAGCTGCGCCTTAAAGACGTCCATCTCTTCTTTTTTCATGATCAGACCTCAAGGAGCGGTTATTCAAATGGGACGGGTCCGCAAAAAGACCACATTCTGCGCTGCACTTCATCGGGGTGACGCTGCGGCGCGCCTTAGTCCCCGATCACCTTGCGAGACGCGCGCAGCGCAACCCGGTGTTTTTTCGGAACCGTCACGTTTGGGACTTCTGGTGGGATCATCAAATTCAAAATTAAATTTTATAAGCCTGTTTGGCTGTTTTGTAAAGAATAAAACGCCGGCCGGCGCGGCCCCGACCCCTCGGGAGGCGCACCGGCCGGTCTTCTGCAACGCGTTGCGGCGCTCGTCAAAGGGACGTTCAGGTCCCGTCGGCCAGAAAAGCCTCGAGGGTCCTAACGGAATTCACGTTGAACGTTCGGTGGGGATAGTCTGCCGGCAGGATTTTCTTCAAAAGTCCGGTGAGCACTTTTCCGGGGCCGACCTCGACAAAGGTCGTCACCTCTTCCGCCACCAGCCGGCGGATGACGTCGAACCATTTCACCGGGCTGCACAGTTGGCGGGCCATGATCTGGCGGATTGCGGCGGGCGCCTGGGCCGGGGCCGCGGTGACGTTGAAGACCACCTCCCCGTGGGGCGCTTCGAAGGGGATGGTGTTTAAAAATTCGCTGAAATCTTTTTCAGCCCCGCGGATCAGTTCGCTGTGCCAGGCCCCGCTGACTTTAAGGGCAACGGCCTTGGCGCCTCTGGCGGCGGCAAGCGCGGAAACCGTTTTGACCGCTTGCGGGGCGCCCGTAATGACGATCTGGCTTTCGGTGTTGTGGTTGGCGACCGACACGGGGCCGGCGGCGGCGCCCTCGGCAACCAGCTCCCGGACCACATCGATCGTCAGGCCGATGACGGCGTGCATCGCCCCCTGGTGGCGGGTCGCCTCGCGGTGCATCAGTTCGCCGCGCCGCTGCACCAGCCGGAGGGTGTCACGGGCCGAGACAACCCGGGCGGCGCACAGGGCGCTGTATTCCCCCAGACTGTGGCCGGCCACGATGTCCGCGGAAACGCCGGCCTTGTCGATGGCGGCCAGAAAGGCGAGGTTGACGGCCGTCACCGCGGGCTGAAGGTTCACCGTCTGGGTCAGATCGGCCATGGGGCCTTCGAAGCACAGCCGGGCGATGTCTGTCCCGGCGATGTCGTTGGCCATCCCGAAGATATCGCGGACAGCTTCATGGGTCTCGTATAAATCCCGGCCCATGCCCACGGCCTGGGAGCCCTGGCCGGGAAAAAGAAAAGCGGTTTTGCTCATGACGGCCTCCGGTGGTGGAAGATCTCCTGGCTGCGCGCCGTGACCCGCGGTCAAACGGCAACCGGCAGCGCAGCCGGGGACGGGTTTGTCAGGTGCCAGCGGCCCCCTCGGCGGGGGTGCTGGCAGACGCGTCGGCTACGGCTGGCCCTCGCTATCGGGGGAAAAATCGATCAGGCCCCGGGCGCTGAAGCCTTCACCCAGCACCGCTTCCAGGAGGGCGTCGATTGCGGGAAGATCCCGCCGTCGGACCAGCTCCAGCAGGTCGGCTGCGATCAGTTTTTCAAAAAGGGGTTTATGGGCCTCCGGGGCGTGCGCCTCGGCTAGCAGTTTGGCCCGGATGGCCCCCATCAGCGCCAGAAAATCGGCATAGGGCTCCCCGAAGGCCGCTTCGAGGTCCCGGCGCAGTTTTTTGGCGAAGGCCGGGCTGCGGCCGGAAGTCGAGACCGTGATGACCAGGTCGCCGCGCTGAATCACCGCCGGCAGGATAAAATTGCACACCGCGGGGCGGTCCGCGATGTTGCACAGGATCTTGCGCTCGGCCGCGTCCTGGCTGATCCGGTGGTTCAGGGCCTCGTCGTCCGTGGCGCCGATGACCAGCAGCTTGCCGTCCAGATCGGCGGGCCGGTAAGGCCGCTGGTGCCAATCGATGATTCCGCGCCCGGCCATCTCAGAAAGGGCCGCAACCGCGGCCGGGCTGACGACCGTCACCCGGGCGCCGCATTTCAGCAGACCGTCGACTTTGCGGTGACCCACCGCGCCGCCGCCGACAACCAGGCAGGGGCGGTTTTGAACGTCGAGATTAATGGGGTAGTAGCGCATGCGCATAGCCGATTCGGGGCGGGGGGCTCAGCCCCGCCCGCAGACCGCGACGGTGAGGAGATCGTGGGCCAGGGTCAGCGGGCCCGGGTAGGTCCGGCGGCATTCGGCGGCAATGTCCGCCCGGTCACATTCGGGGTAGAAGTGGGTCAGCATCAACCTGTGGACCCCCGCCTTGGCGGCGATGCTGCCGGCCTCGGAGGGCGTCAGATGGCCGGCGACCTTGTGGGCGTCGGGAAGGGCCGCTTCACAGATCAACAGGTCCGCATCGCGCGCGAGCCTCACCAGATGATCGGTCAGGTCGGTGTCCCCGGAATAGACCACCGACCCGCCCCCCGGACCGGTGATCCGGTAGGCCAGACTCTCCGGGTTGTGGGCCATGGGGGCGGTGGCCAGGGCGACCGGCCCGAAGCGGCAGGCATCCCCCGCCGGGCTGTCCCATTCCATCAGCGGCCGCATGCCGCTTCCCAGGTCAATCCAGTTGCCGTAAGCCCCTTTCAAAGCATTGAAAAACCGCCGAAACCCCTTGCCGCCGCCCAGCGTCAGGGGCGATTGGCGGAGGCTGCCGTCAGGGTACTTGTTGGCGAACAGAAACGGCACCAGCTCCGCGCTGTGGTCGGGGTGAAAGTGGCTGAGCAGCAGGTGGGTCACCTCGAAGATCCGGGTCCCGTTTTCCAGGAGCCGGCGCATGGTGCCCGGCCCCGCATCCAGCAGCAGACGCAAGCCCCCGGTTTCCAGCAAAACAGCGCAGGCACTGCGCTCCAGCGAGGGCACACAGGTGCCGGATCCCAGAATGGTCACTTTAATGTCTGGCGTTTTCGCACAGGTCATTTTCTAAACGGCCCGCTTTTCGATTTTTTTGATGATCCACTGGAACAGCTTGCGCTCATCCTGGTAATTGACCTCCGCCTGGAGGGCATCCAAGCCCAGTTCGGCGCGCGCCATGCCCTTGTGTCCGCCGGCCGAGCCGAGGGTGCCGAAGCTCTTCTTGGCGACATTGCCGGCGTTTTTGCGGATGCCGTCGTTTCTGAAAACGACGATCAGCTTTTTGTCGCAGGTTCCCGAGACGATGCTCCAGCCGATAGTGGCCACGCGCATGAAAAAATCGGCTACCAGCACACAGATGTCGGGGTTGGCGACCGGTCCGAGGTGGACGAAAACACGGCCCTTGCGAATGCGCATCTGATTGAAGGCACGCTTGAAATACTTGAGGAACTCGACCTTCAGATCACTCTGCTCGATTTTGCGGGCCATGTGAATATTGGCGTGGCGAAACAGGTATTGAAAGGCGCGCACATCTTCCAGCGCGGCCTGCCGCCTGAAATCATCGGTGTCGGTCTTGACGGCGTAGTAAAGCCCGGTCGCCAGCTTGGTCGACGGTTTTATTTTGGCGGCTCGCAGATATTCGGTCATCATCGTGGCGGTCGCGCCGTAGCGGGGCCGAATGTCCACAAAGGGGGCCTTGATGCCCGTGTCGGGGTGATGGTCGAGGATCACCTGAAACGTCAGCGCGCTAAAGGCCGGGTTGTGGTTGGGCTGCGAATCCACCAGGGCCAGGCGGCTGAACCGGCCGAGATCGAGGTCGTCGATGAACACCAGCGAAACCCCCAGCAGGCGGATCATGGTTAGATTGTCCGGGCGTGTGATGACATTGGTATTGGCAACGGTTACGCCCGCAACCTTGCGCCACAGCAGGCGCTTGAGGGCCATGGCGCTCGCAATGGCATCCGGATCCGCATTGATGAGGATCAAAACCTGGTCATCGCCGGAAAACTGGCTTTGCAGGCGGCGTAATTTTTCTAGTGCGGAGATGGGCATCTTGTAATTCGGAGGTGAAATTTTTCACAGAATATTACTATTCGATTCTTTTTTTCAATTTTTTTTTTAAGGACCGCTGCCTCAAGCTTAGCCATGGCGACCGGAAAGACTTGGGGCAAAGGGTTCAGGCCTGTCGGGGACCCTGCGCATGGGGGCGCGAATGGAGGGGGGTGGAGAGGGATTTTTTCGCAAGAAAAAATAAATGGCTCAGATCCTTGACAGGAGCCGACACTATTTGCTAAGTGCACTCTGCAAAGCGCATTCAGTTTTCAACCGCAAGATCATTCCAAGCCCCTGTTGCGTGAAGGTGCCCCGATCCTACGGTTCCAGTCAGCCCAGCCGAATACGCGTTCGTCATCGCCATAGACGTCAACCGCTGTCTTCAGCGCTCGAAACCGTTTCCGGGAAACCAACGGCCCCATCAGGTGAACAGAATGGCGGGATCCACAGCATGGGTTTCAACTACAAGAAAAACCAACCGTGGGTCGAAAACCTCACGATCATATTGCAGCTTGGCCTCACCATGGCCGGCTGCATTTTTTTTTGCTTTTTCATCGGAAAAGCCCTTGATGCCTGGTTCGGCACCAAAGGGGTGTTCATCACCATTTTCATCTTTCTGGGGATCATCGGCGGTGCCAACGTGGTTTACCGCCAGATCCTGCAGGTGACCGGTGCCGGCAAGACCGAAAAACCGAAAGACGAACCCGTTGATGGAAACCGAAACGACCGGGATTAGAGAGCTGCAAAAGAAAGTCGGGACCCAGGCCATGACCACCGCCCTGGTTGTGGCAGGCATCTGCATCGCCGCCGGTGCGCGGCCGATCGGAAAGGGGTTTCTGCTGGGGACGATCTTCAGCATCCTCAATTTTGTGCTCATGGGTGCCATGCTGCCCATGCGCCTGCAGCCGACCCGGCGGCGGGCCTTCTGGAGGGCCCTGGGCGGCATTCTGCCGCGCTACCTGCTGCTGGCGGTGCCGGTTTTTTTGGCCCTCAAGCTGGACCAGTTGAACCTCTGGTCCACGGTGGGCGGGTTGTTCATGGTGCAGGCGATCATTCTGCTGGAGCCTCTCTGGCGTTCGCTGCGCGCAGCGCGGCACTCTCAGGCATAGGAAGCGTACTATGGGGGACTTGGGAAGAATCCACCAACTGATCATTTCCGTCGGCGGCCAGAAATTGACGTTCAATCTCGAGGTCATCCTGATGACCTGGATCGTCATCGCCGTGCTGCTCATCTTCGGGGTCATGATGACCCGGCAAAGAGGGGTGCTGCCGCATTCCATGCAGGTCCTGGGGGAGCTCTTCGTCGGGCAGTTTTATCAACTTACCGAAGATGCCGTGGGCAAGGAGTACGTCGAGAAATACGCGCCCCTGATCTGCTCCGTGTTCATGTTCGTCGTTTTTTCCAACTTGCTGGGGATCTTCCCGCACCTGGAAGAGCCCACCAAGGATCTCAACACGCCCCTCAGCCTGGGCATCATGGGGTTTGTCATCGCCCACTATGCCGGCATCCGCTCCAAAGGCTTCAAGGCCTACGCCAAGGAATACTTCCAACCCGTCTTTTTCATGATGCCGCTTAATGTGATCGGCGAACTGGCCAAGATCATTTCCATCTCCTTCCGTCTCTTCGGCAACATCATGGGGGGCTCGATCATCATTCTGGTGGTATCCTACCTGTGCTACAGTATCGTGCTGCCGCCGTTTCTCTTGGCGTTTTTCGGAATTTTCGTGGGCACGGTGCAGGCCTTCGTTTTTACTATGTTAACACTAGTTTACATTTCCATCCAGGTGAAATAGATGATGGAATTCGATGCTCAGGCCTGGGTAGGGGTCGCCGCATTCGTGGGCGGGGGAATTGCCATCGGGTTCGGCGCGATCGGTGCCGCCATCGGCGAGGGCTATACCGCTGCCGTGGCGAATCTGGCCGTGTCCCGAAACCCGAAACTTTCCGGCGAAATTTTCAAGAACATGCTGGTGGGGCAGGCCGTTGCCGAGTCCGCCTCCATTTTCGCCCTGGTCGTGGCCATTCTGCTGCTTTTCATGGACAGGGGCAATGCGACCATGCTCAAGGCCGCGGCTCTTTTGGGCGCCGGTCTCAGCATGGGCTTCGGGGCGATTGGCTCGGGTATCGGCGCCGGGTTTCCCGCCGGTCAGGCGTGTCTCGGGCTGTCACGCCAGCCGGCGGCTGCCACCCGTCTGACCACCAACATGCTGATCGGCTCGGCCGTCTGCCAGACCCCGGCCATCTTCTCTCTGGTGGTGGCGTTTATCCTCCTGTTCATGGATTTTTCCGCTGCACCCTTCAATCCCACCTGGGCGGCGCTGATCGGTGCAGGGCTCAGTACAGGGCTGGCCGCGATCGGTTCGGGGTTCGGCGGGGGCATGGCTGCCGGCAGCAGCTGCGAGGGCGTGGCGCGCCAGCCGGAAACCATCGGGAACGTCACCACCATCATGCTGGTGGGCCAGGCCGTGGCCCAAACCCCCGCTATTTTCGGGCTTCTGGTGAGTTTTATTCTGATCTTCAAGGTGTTCCCCGAAACCACCCAGATCCAAACGGCCATGGCGCTTCTGGGCGCCGGCCTGTGCACCGGCTTCGGTGGTATTGGGCCGGGGCTGGGCAACGGGATGGCCGCGGAAGGCGCGGTGCGCTGGGTGGCGCGCAACCTGCCAAGTGCCGCGGATCTCATGCGGATCATGCTGGTGGGCCAGGCCGTTTCGCAGTCCACCGCCATTTATGCCCTGGTGGTCAGTCTGGTGCTGATCTTTGTGGTTTAGTGGTCCAGTGAACGCCGGCCGCTTGGCGGTCGCGTGGCTAAGAACAGATGCAGTCGCAATGCAAAACGTCGTGACAGACGGATAAACGAGGAGGAAGACCATGGCAATCGAAGGTGCAGACATTGTCAAAGCAGCGGCCTTTTTGGGAGCGGGTATATCCATGGGGCTGGGCGCCATCGGCCCAGGTGTCGGCGAGGGGATGACGGCGGCCAAAGCGTGTGAGGCCATCGGCAAGAACCCCGCGGAAGCGGGCCTGCTGACCCGAACCATGCTGGTCGGCCAGGCCGTGGCCGAATCGACCGGCATCTACTCCCTGGTGATCGCGCTGCTGTTGCTTTTTGTGGTCTGATGCCGGACCCCGCAAACGGCGCATCGCCTGCCAGCCCCCGCGGCGGACGGCGGACGCCGCTTTTTTCCAATAACGGGTTTTCCCTACACCGGGTGGGTGGGATATGGATTTCCAGATTGTCAGCAACATCGCCCTTATCAGCATCAACGCAACGCTGGTGGTGCAGCTGATCTCCTTCCTGATTTTCCTTTTTCTGATCAACTGGATCATGATTCAGCCCCTGCGCCGGACCATGGCGGAGCGCGCCGGTTATCTCGACAGGATGAGGCTGGATATTCTGGAGGCGGAAAAGGAGATGACCCGCCTGCTGAAGCAACTGGTCGATCGTGAAAAGTCGGTTCGCAAGGAAGCCCTCCTGGTGACCCTGGAGATGGAAAACGAGGGGCGTCGCAGCGCTTCGGAAATTCTGCGGGACGTACGCCAGGAAGTGGAAAGCTTCAGGAACAAGTCGCGAAAGACCGTAAGCGACCAGTTGGCGGCGGCCCGCGAGAGACTTGAGCAGGAATCCGAGGGCCTTGCGCTGAGCATCATGGAGAAACTGCTGGACCGGAGGTTAACCCGATGAAGCGCCGCTATGCACGATACGGATGGGTCCGAATTGCGCTCCTGGTCTGCCTCTGCCTGCTGCTGTCGGCGGGTGCCGCGCTGGCAGCCGAGGGAAACGGCGGGTGGCGGCCGACCTACGATCTGGCAATGCGCTGGTTCAATTTCAGTTTGCTGGCCTTTGTGATCGTCAAATTTTCCCGCAAGCCCTTGCAGGACTTTTTGAATGGCCGCAAATATGAGCTCTCCATTGAAATCAAACGGATCGAGGAGCAGAGGAAGGAAGCCTCGGACCAGGCGCGGCAGGTCACCCGTGAACTGGAGGAGAGCAGCGTCAAGCTGGTCGAACTGAAGGAGCGCATCATCAGCCAGGGCGTCAACAGCAAGGAGCGCATCATCGAGGAGGCCCGTCAGCAGGGCCGCAACATGCTGCAAGAATCCCAGAGCAGGATCGAAGGCCACATCTTCAGGGCCCGGCAGAAGTTCCGCAGCGAACTGGTGGATGCCGCGATCGACCTGGCCATGGAAAAATTGCCGAAAATCATCAGCGATACAGATAAAAAGCGGTTGGTCAAAGACTTTATGTCCAGCCTGACGGTCAAGTAAACGCCTCTTGCCGCCGCCGGCAGCACCGAACCGGGTGCAGGCCGGCGGCGGGTGGAGGAAAAGCGGCCGGCCGTAAAAGTTGAGAAACACGTACGGCGACTTCTCCACGGTGACTCTACGTTGGCTTCTCAGTGCCTCGGCCACCGGCGGAAGAATCTTGATGTCCCGGACCGAGCCTGACGTCTTGGGGCGCCCCTCCTCGCCTTCAACCCGGGTTTCCCTGACCCTGATCACCCCCAGCTTGAAATCCACATTCTTCCATTTGAGTTCGGCTATCTCGCCAAAGCGTCATTTCAGTGAAAAATGCGACGCTGAAGAAATCCCTGCATTGCGGTGAAACGCTGTCCAGGAATTTCACGACTTCAGCCATCGAAAGAGGGGCGATGTCGGGCTTCTCCGTTTTGAGGTTTCTGACCAGCGCCATGGCTACCAGTCGGGCGAGTGCAGGCTCATACGGTTCACTTCTGGAGGTGCCTCCAGTTTGGCAGGGGACAGCAGGTGTCC
>JAABRJ010000481.1 GCA_011390985.1 Desulfobacteraceae bacterium | reverse complement strand
GTCTTGCCGTGGTCAATATGCCCTATCGTTCCTACATTCACATGCGGCTTTGTGCGCGCAAACTTCTCTTTCGCCATTTTTTCATCCTCCCCCGAAACGGGCTGAAAATTTCAAATTACAGATCAGCGCCCTGCCGAGTACTGCTTGCACAGCCGATAAAGACCAAATCCTGTAAATCAGAGAGTCGAAAACAGGTGCGGCGGGGCTTGAAGAGTTACCAGCGGTAATGGGCAAAGGCTTTGTTGGCTTCTGCCATCTTGTGGGTATCTTCCTTTTTCTTGATGGCCGATCCTCGCCTGTTGGCCGCATCCAGCAGTTCGCCGGCGAGTTTGCGCGCCATCCCCTTTTCGGAACGCTTCTGAGCAAAACCGATCAGCCAGCGGATCCCCAGAGCGGTTCTTCGAGAGGGCCGGATTTCAGTCGGCACCTGGTAGGTGGAGCCCCCGACCCGCCGCGATTTGACCTCGATCGTGGGGCGCACGTTATCGATCGCCTGCTCGAAAATTTTGAGAGGATCCTCCTTGGTTTTTTCTTCGATAATGCTGAACGCGTCGTAGACGATGCGCTCGGCGACACTCTTTTTACCCTGAAGCATAATGGAATTGGTAAACTTTGCCACAAGCTTGCTGTTGCACACAGAGTCCGGAATGATGACCCGCTCTGGGACTTCTCTTCTTCTCGGCATATCTCACACCACTTCTTGTTGTCTTTTGAAATTTGTCTACAGCCCCTTGCCAAGGCCCGAAATCAAAAACGATTATTTGGGTTTCTTCGCTCCGTACTTCGAGCGCCCTTGTTTCCGATCATCAACCCCCAGGGCGTCCAGGGTGCCCCGGACGATATGATACCGAACACCGGGTAAATCTTTGACGCGCCCGCCCCGGACCAGAACCACGGAATGTTCCTGAAGGTTGTGCCCGATTCCCGGGATGTAGGCCGTGACTTCCACGCCCGTGGTCAACCGCACTCTGGCAACCTTGCGCAAAGCGGAGTTGGGTTTTTTGGGTGTCGAGGTGTATACGCGGGTACAAACGCCCCGTTTCTGCGGCGCTTGCTTGAGTGCCGGGGTGTTGGTCTTTTTTTTGACTCGTTTTCTACCGTTGCGAACTAACTGGTTGATGGTCGGCATCTTTCCCTCGCGGTCTTAAATTGCTTTGCGTTTCTCACGGGTTTGACAAAATGTGCATACGTATACTCCCATGAGCACTTTGTCAAGATCTTTATGGGTTAGCCCCATTTTTGTCTACTCGCCGAGCGTCTCTTCGATCATGTCCTCGGTTTCCTCGGCCATGGGGTTCTTGATATGGGAGACCTTCACTTTTCGATATGCCGGCATACCGGTGCCGGCCGGAATCAGACGCCCCATAATGACATTCTCCTTGAGTCCGCGCAGGTAATCTTTGGCGCCGGCGATACTGGCCTCGGTCAGGACCTTGGTGGTCTCCTGGAAGGAGGCGGCCGAGATAAAACTCTCCGTGCTCAACGAGGCTTTGGTGATCCCCAGGATCAGCGGTTCAGCCGTGGCCGGTTTGGCGCCCTGCTCGATGATCTGACGGTTGACCTCTTCGAAACGGCCGCGGTCGACCTGCTCCTCGAAGATAAAGTCGGTGTCGCCGACCTCGGTCACCTTGACGCGGCGCATCATCTGCTTGACGATCACCTCGATGTGCTTGTCGTTGATCCGGACGCCCTGCAGCCGGTAAACCTCCTGGACCTCATTGACCAGGTAGCGGGCCAGGGCGATCTCGCCCTTGATGCCCAGGATGTCCTGGGGGTTTGCCGATCCGCCGACGATCGGTTCGCCGGCACGCACGTAGTCACCCTCGTACACGTTGATATGTTTTCCGCGGGGAATCAGGTACTCGCGTTTTTCTCCGACATCCACCGGTGTCACGGTCACCTTCTGCTTGCCCTTTTTGGTGCTCTTGGCAATCGAGATGTAGCCGTCGATTTCGCTCAGCAGAGAGGCTTCCTTGGGTTTGCGAATTTCAAACAGCTCCGCCACGCGGGGCAGACCGCCGGTGATATCCTTGGTTTTGGTGGTGGCTCGCGGCAGTTTAGCAACGATATCACCGGCCTTGACATCGTCGCCCTCCTCTACCAGAATGATGGCGTCCACCGGCAGAATATATCGGGCAACACCCGAGGATTTGGTCAGTTTGGCCGTTTTGCCGTCCCGATCCTTGATGGAGATCCGTGGGCGAACCTCCGAACCCTTCGACTCGATGATGGTCCGGGAAGATTTACCGGTGACCGGATCCACCTTTTCCTGCATGGTTTTTCCCGGCTCGATGTCCCCAAACTTGACCGTACCGGCCACCTCGGTGATAATCGGGGTGGTAAATGGGTCCCAGGTGGCGATCAAGTCTCCCTGCTGAACGCTCTGGCCATCAGTGACCATCAGGTTGGCGCCGTAGATCACCGGATGCCGCTCACGCTCGCGGCCGGCTTCGCTGACGATGGCAAACTCTCCGCCGCGCCGGTTCATGACGACGGTCTGGTTGTCGGCGTTGCGGACGACATTGAGGTCGATGAACTTGATGGTGCCTTCGACCCGCGCGCGGGTATCGGCTTGCTCGACCCGCCGGCTGGCGGTGCCACCGATGTGGAAGGTCCGCATGGTCAGCTGCGTGCCGGGCTCGCCGATCGACTGGGCCGCAAGAATTCCGACCGCCTGCCCGATTTCGACCCGGGCCCCATGCGAGAGGTCTCGACCGTAGCACTTGGCGCAGATGCCGCGGTTGGATTTGCAGGTCAGCGCCGAACGGATATGCACGCGGGTAATACCGGCGTTTTCGACCCGACGCACGGCCGTTTCATTGATTTCCTCGCCAGCCTTGACCAGGACCTTGTCGGTAAACGGATCCAGAATGTCGTCGACGGCGATCCGGCCGAGGATTCTTTCTCCGATATCCTGGATGATTTCACCACCCTCCATCAGGGGTTCGACCTCAACACCCACCAGGGTGCCGCAGTCTTCCTCGAAGACCGTACAGTCCTGAGCCACGTCCGCCAAACGGCGCGTGAGATACCCCGAGTTGGCGGTTTTAAGGGCCGTATCCGCCAAACCTTTGCGCGCGCCGTGGGTGGAGATAAAATACTGCAGCACGGATAACCCTTCGCGAAAGTTGGCGATAATCGGCGTTTCGATAATTTCACCGGAGGGCTTGGCCATCAGGCCGCGCATACCGGCCAACTGCCGCATCTGGTCCTTGCTGCCACGGGCGCCGGAGTCCGCCATCATATAGATGGGATTGAAGCTCTCATGACCAACCGGGGCCCCGTTTTCATCCAGGATCGGTTTGCCCGTCTCGTCGGTCAGCGGCGCGGCCTTCATGACCGCCATCATCTCATTGGCGACGTCATCGGTTGCCTTGGCCCAGATATCGACCACCTTGTTGTACTTTTCACCGGGAGTGATGAGCCCCTCGGTGTACTGCTTGTCAATTTCCTTGACCCGCTCTTCAGCCGCACTGATGATGGTTTTCTTGGCCGGCGGAATGATCATGGCATCGATCGAAATCGACAGGCCGCCTTCGGTTGAGTAATAGTAGCCGATGTCCTTGAGCCGGTCGGACAGAATGACCGTGGCCTTGGCGCCGAGGTTGCGGTAGACGAAGTCCACCAGTTCCCGCAGGTTTTTCTTGTCCATGACCCGGTTGACGGTGGTGAATGAAATTTCCGGCCGTTTTTCAATGACGTGAAAAATATGATTCTCGTTGTTGCTGAAATGCCTGTGGAGCGTCTCGCCTTCCTCGAGGGAAAAAACCGCGCCCACATCCGAGTCCTCGGCGCTGAAGACCCGCTTGAATTCATCCTTGCGCAGCAGCCCGAGATAACCGTTGTTCTTGCGGTCCTGGCCCACCGAGTATTTCTCGACCATGTCGACGAAATCGGCACCCTCCTGGATCTCGGCGGCGGCGGCTTCGGCTTCGGCATCGCCTGCGGACAGGATGTGGCGCAGCACCAGGATGGGCTCCTTGGGAATGATTTCCCAGAGGAGGATGCGGCCCGCGTAGGCCGAACGGACCTCGTCCGGGCCGGAGAAAGGCATACCTGTGCCTTTGACGCCCTCCAGGTCGAGCGTCATGTAGTAAATACCCAGAACGATATCCTGGGTCGGGACGATCACCGGGCTCCCGTTGGCCGGGGAGAGGATGTTGTTGCTGGAAAGCATCAGGATCCGGGCCTCGATCTGGGACTCCACCGACAGGGGAATGTGAACCGCCATTTGGTCGCCGTCGAAGTCGGCGTTGAAGGCGGTGCAGACCAGGGGATGCAGCTGGATGGCCTTGCCCTCGATCAAGGTCGGCTCAAAGGCCTGGATGCCAAGGCGGTGCAGTGTCGGCGCGCGGTTGAGCATGATCGGGTATTCGCGCACCACCTCGTCCAAGGTGTCCCAGACCTCCGGGACTTCGCGTTCCACCATTTTTTTGGCGCTCTTGACCGTGGAAACGAGTCCCTTTTCCTCCAACCGGTAGTAAACAAAGGGCTTGAAAAGCTCCAGGGCCATTTTTTTTGGCAGCCCGCACTGGTGCAGCCGCAGGTTGGGGCCGATGGTGATGACGGTTCGGCCGGAATAGTCGACCCGTTTTCCCAGCAGGTTCTGGCGGAAGCGGCCCTGTTTGCCCTTCAGGGTGTCGCTCAGGGACTTGAGCGGCCGCTTGTTGGTGCCGGTGATGACCCTTCCGTGCCGGCCGTTGTCGAAGAGAACGTCGACGGCCTCCTGCAGCATGCGCTTTTCGTTGCGCACGATAATGTCGGGGGCCTTCAGATCGACCAGCCGCTTCAGGCGGTTGTTGCGGTTGATGACCCGCCGGTAGAGGTCGTTGAGGTCCGAGGTGGCGAAGCGCCCGCCTTCCAGCGGCACCAGCGGCCGCAAATCGGGGGGCAGCACCGGGATGATATCCATGATCATCCAGGCCGGTTTGATCCCGGAGCGCCGAAAGGCATCGATGATTTTGAGGCGTTTGGAGAGCTTCTTGCGTTTGGCCTCGGACCCCGTCGCCTGGATTTCACCCTTGATTGTGATGTAGAGGGCTTCGAGATCCAGCTCCTCCAACAGCTTTTTGACCGCCTCGGCGCCGATGCCGGCCTCGAACTTGGGGCCGTAGGTTTCCAGCGCTTCGCGGTATTTCTCGTCGGACAGCAGCTGGTATTTGCTGAGCCCTGTGTCCTTGGGATCGATGACGATGTAGCTGTCGAAATAGAGCACCTTCTCCATGCTCTTGAGCGTCAGGTCCAGGAGATTACCGATCTTGCTGGGCAGACTCTTCAAAAACCAGATGTGGGCGCACGGCGTGGCCAGTTCGATATGCCCCATGCGTTCGCGGCGGACCTTGGATTGAATGACCTCCACGCCGCATTTCTCGCAGATGACCCCGCGGTGTTTCATCCGCTTGTACTTGCCGCAGTTGCACTCGTAATCCTTGGTGGGGCCGAAAATCTTGGCGCAGAAAAGCCCGTCGCGTTCCGGTTTGAAAGTGCGGTAGTTGATGGTCTCGGGCTTTTTGATTTCACCGTGGGACCATTGACGGATCTGCTCCGGCGAAGCCAAGCCGATTTGCACGGCGGTATAGTTGCGGGGATCGGTGGGCTTGGCAAAAAAATCGTATAATGTTTCCATATCAATTTCCTGTTTTAGGAACGATGAGGGTCGCGGTTAAGCGCAAGACGGCCGTTTCAGTGGACGATCGAGTGGACCCGGGCAAGCTGGCTTAGTCATCTCCTTCAAGCAGCTTAACATCCAAGCCGAGAGCCTGGAGTTCCTTGGTGAGCACCTTGAACGATTCGGGGATGCCGGGCTCCAGAACGTTCTGCCCTTTGACGATCTTTTCGTACATCCGGGTGCGCCCGGCCATATCGTCGGACTTGACGGTCAGAAATTCCTGCAACGCGTGGGCGGCACCATAGGCCTCCATGGCCCAGACCTCCATCTCGCCGAGGCGCTGGCCGCCGAACTGGGCCTTGCCGCCGAGGGGCTGCTGGGTCACCAGTGAATAAGGTCCGATGGAGCGGGCGTGGATCTTGTCGTCGACCAGGTGGTGCAGTTTGAGCATGTACATGGTGCCCACCGTGATTTTCTGATCAAACGGCTCTCCGCTGCGGCCGTCGTAGAGGGTTGCCTGGCCGGTGGTCGCCAGTCCGGCCTCCTTGAGCAAGGTCTTGATTTCACTCTCCTTGGCGCCGTCGAAAACCGGGGTCGCCATGTGGACCCCTTCCCGGTAGTACCCGACGTAGTCGGCCAGGGCGGGGTCGTCCATGGTATCGATGAAGGTCAGCTGCTCGGGTTTATCGAACAGTTTCTTGACCTTTTTGCGGAGTTCCTCGTAGCGCTGCTCCTCGACCAGTGCATTGAGCTGTCTGGCGAGGCCTTTGGCGGCGTATCCCAGGTGAATTTCCAGGATCTGCCCGACGTTCATTCGGGAGGGCACGCCGAGGGGGTTGAGCACCATGTCCACCGTGGTGCCGTCTGCGAAGTAAGGCATGTCCTCGACGGGATGGATGCGGCTGACGACCCCCTTGTTGCCGTGGCGCCCGGCCATCTTGTCGCCCACCGAAAGCTTGCGCTTCATGGCCACATAGACCTTGACCAGCTTGATGACCCCGGGCGGCAGGTCATCCCCTTTTTCATAGCGGCTGACATGCTCCTCGAAAGCCAGGCGGCAGGCTTCGCGCTGTTCCCGGTAGCGATCGAGAATCTCGTGGACCTTTTCGGTCGCCTGCCCATCTTCCAGGACGATGCCTTCAAGATGCGCCAGGGGGATATCCACCAGGGCGGCCGATGTGATTTCGGCGCCCTTGGCCACCAGAGTGCGTTTGTCTTTTTTCAGCGGGGCCACGCTCTTCTGCCCAGCCAGGATTGCACCGAGCCGGTCGCGCACCACCTTGTCGATGATCCGCAACTCGTCTTCACGGTTCTGCTCCAGAACGGCGATTTCGCTGTCCTCGATTTCGCGTGTGCGATCGTCTTTTTCAACCCCGCGTCGCGAAAACACCTTGGCATCGATCACGATCCCCTCAACCCCGGGCGGGATCCGCAGTGAGGTATCTTTGACGTCTCCAGCCTTCTCGCCGAATATCGCCCGCAGCAGTTTCTCCTCGGGAGAAAGCTGGGTTTCACCCTTGGGGGTGATCTTGCCCACCAGGACATCTCCGGGCTTGACCTCGGCACCGAGGCGAATGATGCCGCTTTCGTCCAGATCTTTCAGGGCTTCCTCCCCGACATTGGGGATATCCCGGGTGATTTCCTCTTTGCCCAGCTTGGTGTCCCGGGCCACGACCTCGAACTCCTCGATGTGAACCGAGGTGTAAACCCCGTCGCGGACAAGCCTTTCGCTCACCAGGATCGAGTCTTCGAAATTGTAGCCGCCCCAGGGCATGAAAGCCACCGTGACGTTCTTGCCCAAGGCGAGTTCCCCGTTTTCGGTTGCCGGACCGTCGGCGATGATTTCGCCGGCCCTGATCTTTTGGCCCTTCCTGACAATCGGGCGATGGTTGAAGCAGGTGTTCTGGTTGCTGCGAACAAATTTGGACAGGTTGTAAATCGTCACCGGCTTTTTAGACGCATCGGCGCTGGTGGTGTCATGCCGCAGAACGATTCGCGCGGCATCGACGTCCTCCACGATGCCGTCCCGCTTGGCGACGATGGTCACGCCGGAATCCTTGGCCACAACCCCTTCGATGCCGGTGCCCACCAGAGGGGCCTTGCTGACAATCAGCGGCACCGCCTGGCGCTGCATGTTGGAGCCCATCAGGGCGCGGTTGGCGTCATCGTTTTCCAGGAAGGGAATCAGCGAGGCCGAAACGCTCACCAGCTGATTGGGCGAGATGTCCATCAACTCGATTTTCTCCCGCGGCGTCATGGTGAACTCGCCTTCGATGCGGGAGGTCACCATCTCGTTGATGAACTCGTTTTTCTCGTTGATCGGTGCATTGGCCTGCGCGATCGGGTGTTTTTTCTCCTCGAAGGCGCTAAGCGAGCGAATGGCGGTGGTCACGGTTGAATCCTTGACCACCCGGTAGGGGGTTTCGATGAAACCGTAATCGTTGACCCGCGCATAGGTGCTGAGCGAAACGATCAGCCCGATGTTCGGCCCTTCAGGGGTTTCAATGGGGCAGATCCGGCCGTAGTGGGAGGGGTGCACGTCGCGCACCTCGAAGCCGGCACGTTCGCGGGTCAAGCCGCCGGGCCCCAATGCGCTGAGTCGACGTTTGTGGGTGGTTTCAGAGAGCGGGTTGGTCTGGTCCATGAACTGGCTGAGCTGGCTGGTGCCGAAAAACTCCTTGACCACCGCCGAAACCGGTTTGGGGTTAACCAGGTCATGGGGCATCAGAGCATCGACTTCCTGCAGACTCATGCGCTCCTTGATGGCGCGTTCCATGCGCACCAGTCCGATGCGATACTGGTTTTCCAGAAGTTCCCCGACCGCCCGGATCCGCCGGTTGCCGAGGTGATCGATGTCATCCACCATGCCCTGCGTATCCCGCAGTTCCACCAGAATCTTGGCGGTCATGAGGATGTCCTCCTTGCGGAGGGTGCGCACGCTGATGGGGGAGTTCACGCCGAGGCGCAGGTTGATCTTCAGCCGCCCGACATCGGAAAGGTCATAAAAGGCCGATTTGAAAAAGAGGTGATCGACGAAATCCTGGGCGACCTCGGGGGTCGCGGGGTTGCCCGGCCGCAGGCGGCGATAGATTTCCACCAGCGCCTCCTCGCGGCTTTCAACCTTGTCAAGCAACAGGGTCTTGCGGATCGAATCGCTGCTGGAGACCCCATCGATAAACAGGATCGCAAAATCCGAAACGGCGGCCTCCTGAATGACTTTCAGAAGGTCTTCGTCGATCTTCTCGTTGGCCTTGGCGATGACCTCACCGGATTGAGGGTCCTCGATGCTAAAGGCCAGAACCTTGCCCAGCAGTTCCTGTTCGCCCAGTGGCAGCACCTCGAGACCGCTGGTCTTGATCTGGCGAAGGGCGCGCTGGGTGTACATGCGCCCTTTTTTGACCAGCAGATCGCCGGTGCCTGGATCGACGATATCCACGGTTGCCCGCAGGCCTTTGAGAAAATCGGGGTTGAATTCCCGGAAAAAGTCGTCCCCCCGGCGGGTGATTTTTTCGGTCTTGTAGAAATACTGCAGGAGATCGTCCGAGCTGTAGCCGAAGGCTTTAAACAGCAGGGTCACGGGAAACTTCCGGCGGCGGTCGATCCGAATGTGGACGATATCCTTGGGGTCCACCTCCATGTCGATCCAGGAACCGCGCACCGGGATAATTCTGGAGCTGTAGATGACCTTGCCGCTGGAGTGGGTCTTGCCCTGGTCATGGTCGAAGAACACTCCCGAAGAACGGTGCAACTGGCTGACCACCACCCGCTCGGTGCCGTTGATGATGAAGGTGCCCTTCTCGGTCATCAGCGGAATGGTCCCGAAATAAATTTCCTGCTCCTTGATATCCCGGATGTTGGAAACCCCGGAATCCTTGTCGACATCGTAGACCACCAGCCGCACGGTGATTCGAACGGGGATTTCATATGTCATGCCGCGATGAATGCACTCGTGAACGTCGTGCTTGACTTCACCAAAGCGATAAGAGACAAATTCCAGAGATGCGCTGCCGGTAAAATCCTTGATGGGAAAAACGGATTGGAAAACGGCCTGGAGACCGTGGTCCTGCCGTTTTTCGGGGGGCACATCGATCTGCAGGAAGCGCTGGTAGGATTCCCGCTGCATCCCGATAAGGTCCGGAATATCGATGATCTTTTTGATCTTCCCGAAATTTTTTCTTAAACGCCTGCTGATCATTGGCATTTCAGACATGACATCTCCACTCTATGATAACGGTAAAGCGGAAATGGGGTACCGAGGCCTTTTCGGATCCCATTTCCGCATTGGTACTTACGTGTTCAGGCGCTCGAATATCGCGAGGCCTGAGCGCTATTTCAACTCGACCTGAGCGCCGGCCTCCTCGAGTTGCGCCTTGATCTTTTCGGCCTCCTCCTTGGCCACGCCCTCCTTCACCGGTTTCGGCGCCTCATCCACCAGCGCCTTGGCATCTTTCAAGCCCAGGCCCGTAATGGCGCGAACTTCCTTGATGACCTGGATTTTCTTGTCCCCGGCGGCGAGCAGGATGATATCGAACTCGGTCTTTTCCTCTTCGGCCGCAACGGCGCCGGCGCCTTCAGCAGGCCCGGCAGCCATCATGGCAATCGGCGCGGCCGCCGAGACCCCGAACTTGTCTTCGAGCTCTTTGACCATTTCGGAGAGTTCCAGAACAGTCATGTTAGCAATAAAATCAATCACATCTTGTTTTGTAAGGTCCGCCATTTTAATCGTTTCCTCCAGTTTTGCTTAAAATAAAATTGGGTGCCGGCATTTAAGCCGCTTCTTTTTGTTCCCGGATCGCCCGCAGGACATTCACCAAACGGGTCGGCACGTCGTTGAGCGCACGCACCAGTGCGGTCGGCACGCCGTTCATGGCCGCAAGCACCTGTGCCAACAGAACTTCCCGGGACGGCAGGGACGACAGGGCCTTGATGCTCCGCAAGTCAAGGGCCCTCCCACCCATTGCGCCGAGTTTGATTTCAAATTTTTTGTTTTCATCGGCGAATTTGGTGAGAATTTTGGCCGGTCCGACCGGGTCATCGTAACTCAGGGCGATGGCGCTGGGGCCCTTGAATTGATCCTTGATCACCGCAACGTCGGTACCTTCGGCAGCGATGGACAGCAGCGTGTTCTTGACAACCTGATACTCCACGTTTTCTTCGCGGAGTCTCCGCCGCAGGTCATTGATCGCGGCCACATCCAGGCCCTTGTAATCGGTGACGATAACCACCTTGGACCGTGAAAACTTGTCCCTGATCTCTTCAACGATCTGTTTTTTCTGCTCGAGTTTCAAAGTAGTGAAAACACCCCCTTTCCGTTTTCTGCAAAAAACCGGAGGCAATGCACAGGAAACATCCTCTGCCTCG
>JAABRJ010000480.1 GCA_011390985.1 Desulfobacteraceae bacterium | reverse complement strand
GGGCTTCGGCAAACAGATCGGCGCACGCCCGATGACCCTGGGGGTCCTCAAGGAGTGGTGGTACTATTTCTTCCAGTGCACCGAATGCCGCCGCTGTTCGGTTTTCTGCCCCTACGGCATCGACACCGCCGAAATCACCATCATCGGCCGGGAGTTGCTCAACCTGCTGGGTCTGAACATCGACTGGATCGCCACCCCGGTGGCCAACTGCTACCGCACCGGCAACCATCTCGGCATCCAGCCGCATGCCTTCAAGGACATGCTCGAGTTCTTCGTAGACGACATCGAGGAAGTCACCGGTGTACGGGTGGCGCCCCAATTCAACAAGAAAGGCGCCGACATCCTGTTCATCACCCCGTCGGGCGACGTCTTTGCCGACCCGGGGACCTACACCTGCATGGGTTACATGATCCTCTTCCACTTCCTGAAGGAAAAATACGGGTTTGACGTCACCTGGAGCACCTACGCATCCGAGGGCGGCAACTTCGGCTTCTTCACCTCCCATGAAACCATGAAGCGGCTGAACGCCAAGATGTACCTGGAAGCCAAACGCCTGGGGGTCAAGTGGATCCTCGGCGGCGAGTGCGGCCACATGTGGCGCGTCATCAACCAGTACATGGACACCATGAACGGGCCGGCCGATTTCCTGGAGGAGCCCGTCTCCCCGATAACCGGCACCAAGTTCGAAAACGCCAAGTCCACCAAAATGGTTCACATCGCCGAGTTCACCGCCGACCTCATCAAACACGGCAAGCTGGACCTGGACCTCCGGCGCAACGACCACCTCAAGGTCACCTTCCACGACTCCTGCAACCCCTCCCGCGGAATGGGGCTGCTGGATGAACCCCGCTACGTCATCAACAACGTCTGCAACCATTTCTATGAAATGCCGGCCGGCACCATCCGCGAGCAGACCTTCTGCTGCGGCAGCGGTGCGGGCCTGAACGCCGGCGAGGACATGGAGCTGCGGATGGCCGGCGGCCTGCCCCGCGCCAATGCGGTCAAACACGTCCACAAAAAGCACGGGGTCAACATGCTGGCCTGCGTGTGCGCCATCGACCGCGCGGTCCTGCCACCCCTGATGGAGTACTGGGTGCCGGAGGTGAGTGTCACCGGCCTTCATGAACTGGTCGCCAACGCCTTGATTCTGCCGGGAGAAAATGACCGAGAGACAGACCTGCGCGGCGAACCGCTGCCGGGAACGGAGGATGACGCGAATGAATGACAAAAAGTATATCATCGCCGGATTAGCGATATTCGTGGTGCTCATGACCTTTCCCTTCTGGTTCAACATGGGCAAGGCCGCCCCGCCCCCGGAGGTGATCCTGACGCCCAAAGCCCTGGCCGCCAAGGAGTGCGTGCGCCCCACGGCCCTCATGAGAGTGGAACACCAGCAGCTGCTGGACGTCTGGCGGGATACCGTCACCCGCGACGGACGGCGGATCTACGTCAACGAGCAGGGCAAACAGTTCAACATGAGCCTTTCCAACACCTGTTTGGATTGCCACTCCAACAAAGCCGAGTTTTGCGACAGGTGTCACAATTATGCCTCGGTAAGCCCTTACTGCTGGGACTGCCATATCGATAATCCGAAGGAGAACAAGTAATGGAAGACAGCAGAAGAAATTTCCTGAAGATCGCAGGCATTTCAGCGCTGGGCCTGGGTGCCAGCCCGGTGCTGGACGCTTTCTCGAAAGAGGAGGGCTTGCAAACGCCCCAGATGATTCAAGGCGAAAAGGCGTTGAAGGCCACCCACTGGGGAATGGTGATCGACACCCGCAAAATCCACTCATCGGAAGATCTCAACCCGATGATCGCGGCCTGCAACAAGATCCACAACATTCCGAAACTTGAAACCGAAAACCACGAAATCAAGTGGATCTGGGCGGAAGCCTACCACAACGCCTTTCCCGAGAAAGAAACCAATTTTCTCAACGAACGCCTTGAGCACATAGCGCTGCCCGTGCTCTGCAACCATTGCGAAGATCCGCCCTGCTGTCGCGCATGCCCCACCCAGGCGACCTTCAAACGGGAATCCGACGGCGTCGTGATGATGGATTTTCACCGCTGCATCGGCTGCCGTTTCTGCATGGCGGCCTGCCCGTACGGCGCGCGCAGCTTCAATTTCCGCGACCCGCGGCCGTTCATCAAGGAAACCAACCTGGAATTCCCCACCCGGATGAAGGGCGTTGTCGAAAAGTGCAGCTTCTGCGCCGAGCGCCTGGCAGAGGGCAAACTGCCGGCCTGCGTGGAGGCCTCCAACGGCATCCTGATTTTCGGCGATCTTGACGACGATAAATCGGAAGTGCGCCAGGCCTTGAGGGAAAACTATACGATTCGCCGTAAACAGAACCTGGGCACCGGTCCCAGCGTCTATTACATCGTGTGAGGTGAACATGCTTGAACTCGCGATAAAAGGCAGCAAGAGATACTGGGGGTGGATGGCCCTGCTGGCCGCGGTGGTCGGGGTGGGCTTCCTGGTTTACCTGCAACAGCTGAGCTTCGGCCTCGGCATTACCGGCATGAGCCGGGATGTGTCCTGGGGGTTTTACATCGCCAATTTTACCTACCTGGTCGGGGTGGCCGCCGGCGGCGTGATGGTCGTTTTGCCCTACTATCTGCACGACTACAAGGCCTTCGGTAAAATCACGATCCTGGGGGAATTCCTGGCGGTGGCGTCGCTGGTGATGTGCCTGCTGCTGATCCTGGTGGACCTGGGCCAGCCCATGCGGATGCTGAACGTCATTTTTTACCCCTCGCCCCGGTCGGTCCTGTTCTGGGACATGATCGTCCTCAACGGCTACCTTTTTCTGAACATCGTCGTGGGCTGGAACGTCCTGGAAGCCGAGCGCAACGGCACCTCCTACCCGTTCTGGCTCAAACCGTTCATTCTGCTTTCGATCCCCTGGGCGATCAGCATCCACACGGTCACAGCCTACCTTTACAGCGGTCTGCCCGGCAGAGGCTTCTGGATGACGGCCATCCTGGCGCCGCGCTTTTTGTCGTCGGCTTTCGCCGCCGGACCGGCCCTCCTGATCCTGCTCTGCCTGGTGGTGCGCAAGTTGACCCGCTTTGACCCCGGTCGGGAGCAAATCCAAAGCCTGGCCAAAATCGTGGCCTACGCCATCTGCATCAACGTCTTTTTCTTTCTCTGCGAAGTGTTCGTGGCTTTCTACAGCAACATCCCCGAACACACCGCGCACATCAAATACCTTTTCGTCGGCCTGGAGGGCAAAGGGGCGCTGGTGCCCTGGATGTGGACCTCCATGGGGCTGATGGCGGTGGGCATCATCCTGCTGGTCAATCCGGTCACCCGCAGGCAGGAAGGGGTGCTGGCCGTGGCCTGCGTCGCGGTTTTCGTGGGGACCTGGATCGACAAGGGGCTCGGCATGATTTCGGGCGGGTTTGTGCCCTCGCCGCTGCACCATGTCAACGAGTACGCGCCGACCATCCCCGAGATCCTGATCACCCTGGGCATCTACGCCATGGGAGCCCTGGTCTTGACGGCGCTTTTCAAAATGGCGATTTCGGTCAAGGAAGAGGTCGCCGGGTAATCCGGGCCCTTTCAAACCGGCTTGGTCCAAAGGGGCGATCCACTGGGGATCGCCCCTTTAACGTTCAGGATCGAGCTTAAACAGCCCGCGATCCACGGGCGTTGGGCCTTACCACCCGATGCGCTCTTTCCCGCAAAAAACCAGCAGACCGTCCGGTCGCGCCAGGCAGGCAAGGGTCATGTTCAGGCGCAAAGCGGTTTGGACCGCCAGACGGGTGGGGCGGGACATCGAAAAAATGACAGCCACCCCAGCGCGGGCCGCCTTCTGAACCAGATCAAAGCTGATCCGGGAGGAGAGCACCAACAGGGCGGCGGCGCTCAACGTGCCGTCCAGCAAGAGCCGACCAACGGCCTTGTCCACCGCATTGTGCCGCCCGACATCCTCCGATGCGGTCAAAAGGGTCAGATCAGAACGATACACGGCGGCGGCATGCGCCGCGCGCGTCTTGGCCCGCAGGGGCTGCAATTCGTCAAGCCGCTGCAAGCAGTCCAGGGCGAGTCGTCCGTCCAGGGCATCACCGGGGCCGGAAAACGGCGGCACTATGTCGGCAAGGGCCGCGACCAGGCGGTCGCTGTCCACCTGGGCCATCAAGGCCCGTGCGCCGCCCTGCGCTTCAAAGCGTTCGGCCACGCCCGCCCAGCGGGCCGCGGTCAGGGTAACGTCCACGATCGCATCCGCCCCATTTAGGGCATAGGCCAGACCGGTGATATCCCCTGCGGCATCGACAATCCCCTCGGCCAGGCAGAAACCGGCGGCCTGGGGGATCTCCTCCCCCGGCGTGCGCATCCCCAGGGATAACCGTTGCCCCTGGACCCGTATCAGAAGTGGCGCCTCCCCGACCAGCGTCAGGGAAGCCACGCGGATCCCGCGAGAATCGTACTGCTGAGCTTCAAAGCTGGAAAATGTGTCCATTCTTGACTCCTTTCCGTGCAGCCACCGGATTGGGGTGCGGGAGGCCGGCTTCGTAAAATTTTTCTTGACAAAATTTCGGAATTAATTATTATTTGGGGCTTTTAAGCGCATCGTCAAGTTTGAATGGATAAAATCAGCCTGTTAAACGTGTTTTACAGGTATCCCAGAGAAATAAAGGAGGGTCAAGCCAATGTACGCTGTGGTGAATTCAGGCGGAAAGCAATATAGAACCCAGCCGGGCGACACCTTGCGGGTTGAAAAACTGCCCGGCGAGGTGGGAACGCCCGTAACGTTTGACGTCTTGATGTATTCCGACGGTGAGACTGTCCGGATCGGCAAGCCGCTTCTCGAGAACGCCACCGTTCACGGCCATATCGTCGAGCAGGCCAAGTCTCCCAAGGTGCTGGTCTTCAAGTTCAAACGCCGCAAAGGGTATCGCCGCAGAATGGGGCACCGGCAGCCCTTTAGCGCGGTAAAAATCGACCGCATCGAGATCTAACCGTCGACATTCTCACGGAATCCGTCTTTGGGTTTAAAAACTTTATTTTTCAGCCAAAACTGCGTCCGATCGTGGAACAGGGTCAGGCTTATTTTGTAAGGAGTTTCGCAATGGCACATAAAAAAGCAGGTGGCAGCTCCAAAAACGGTCGTGATAGCGCCGGTCAGCGGCGCGGGGTCAAGCGTTTCGGCGGCCAGGCAGTCAGGGCAGGCAACATTCTGGTGCGCCAGGTGGGCACCAAGATTCACCCCGGAACAAATGTTGGCATGGGCAGGGATTTCACCCTCTTCGCCAAAATTGACGGGGTTGTAGCCTACGAGCGTTTGGGCCGCTCCCGCAAAAAGGTCAGCGTTTACGCAGATTGAAATTCATTGACGAGGCAACGATTAGCGTTCAGTCCGGAGATGGCGGACGCGGCTGTGTCAGCTTTCGCCGGGAACGATTCATCCCCCGCGGGGGACCGGATGGCGGCGACGGCGGAAACGGCGGCGATGTCCTGCTTGTGGCCACCTCCCGCAAACGGACGCTCCACCATTTTCAGTACCAGCACAGCTTTAAAGCCGCCAACGGCGCCGGCGGCCAGGGCGCGCAGAAGACCGGAAAAAACGGCCCCCTGCTCGTTATCGAGCTTCCGCCTGGAACCCTTGTATACGATGCCGAAACGGGGGCACTTCTAAAAGATTTGACCACCGACGGCGAGAGCTTCCTGGTCGCCCAGGGCGGGCGCGGCGGGCGCGGCAACAAACGGTTTGCAACCGCCACCAACCGGGCTCCCCGCTTCGCCCAGCCCGGGGAGCCCGGCGAAGCCCGCCAGCTCAGGCTGGAACTCAAGCTGCTGGCCGACGTGGGCATCATCGGCCTGCCCAACGCCGGCAAATCCACCCTCATCGGCGCCATTTCAGCCGCACACCCCAAAACCGGCAGCTACCCTTTCACCACGCTTGCACCCAACCTGGGAGTCGTCGCCACCGGGTGGGGCGCCCCTTTTGTGGTTGCGGACATCCCGGGGCTGATTGAAGGGGCGCATCAGGGCGCCGGATTGGGCATTCAGTTTCTGCGGCACATCGAACGCACCCGTCTCCTCGTTCACCTGATCGACGCCAGCACCATCGATTCCCAGCAACCGCTGCGGGATTACCACGCCATCAACGCGGAATTGCGGTCCTACAAGCCCGAGCTTGGAGCCAAACCCCAGATCGTCGTGCTCAACAAGCTGGACCTGCCGGGGGCCGAGCAAAACGCCACGACTTTCCAGCAAGCCCTGCCCGAAATTGAGACCCTGTCGATCTCAGCCGTGACCGGCGAGGGTCTCACGCCGCTTAAATCCAAGATCGCCTCCCTTCTGGACAAATGCGATGAACAGTTACCGTAAAGCGTGTTTTGACCGGGCCAAGCGCATCGTCATCAAAGTCGGCAGCAACGTGCTGACGGAAGACAATGGTCTGAATCTCAGGGCCATGCATGCCATCAGCCATCAGATCAGCCAGCTCAGCAACCGTGGTCTGGAAATCATCCTGGTTTCGTCGGGCGCGATGGCCTCCGGCATGAAGAAGGTAGGCCTCTCGCGGCGCCCCGAAGCGATTCCCGAACGCCAGGCGATTGCCGCCGTGGGACAGGCCACCCTGATCCGCGAATATGAAAAAGCCTTTGAAAAGGACAACAAAAAAGTGGCCCAGATCCTGTTGACCAGCGACGGCCTGGCCAACCGCAAACGCCACCTGAACGCCCGCAACACCATCAATACCCTTCTTGACTGGCAGATCATTCCGATCGTGAACGAAAACGACACGGTGATGGTTCAGGAAATCCAGTTTGGCGACAACGACAACCTGGCCGCCATGATCACCCTCCTGATGAATGCGGATATTCTGATCAACCTCACCGACATCGACGGTCTCTACGACAAGGACCCGCGGTGCAACCGGGATGCCGCCCTCATTTCCCAGGTGAGCAACTTCAGTCGCGAGATCGAAAAATTTGCCAGCGGCATTCCCGGCGCCCTCGGCACCGGCGGCATGCTCAGCAAAATCAAGGCGGCCCGCAAGCTTACGACCGCCGGGGTACCCATGGTCATCGCCCGCGGTGAAAAACCCGGCATCCTGTTGGCGCTTTTCGCCGGGGAAGCCCACGGCACCTTCTTTGTTCCCAAAGAGGAGAAGCTGGCCAGCCGCAAATGTTGGATCGGCTTCAACCTCAAACCCCAGGGGGCGCTGCAGATCGACGCCGGCGCGCAAGAGGCGGTCCTTCGCAAAGGCAAAAGCCTCCTGCCCAGCGGCATCGTCGCCGTTGAGGGCGAATTCGGCATCGGTGCGCCGGTGGAATTCAAGCGCGGCAACCGCGATGTCCTGGGGATCGGCCTGGTCAACTACAACTCCGCCGACATCCGCAAAATCATGGGACTGCGCTCCAATCGGATCAAATCGGTGCTCGGCTACAAACCCTACGATGAAGTCATTCACCGCGACAACCTGGCGTTAACCGGAGAATCCGTTCTCTAAAAACCACTTGCCGAACCGGAAAACGCCCTGCCGGACTCCGACCGCTGCGAACCGCGCCGCGGCCTGCCAATGAATTGCAGCACAACGATCGGCCACCGTCCGGCAAATCGAAAAAATAAGGGGTTTTGGTGAACCGCATCGGCCTTTTCGGAGGAACCTTCAACCCGATCCACCTGGGGCACCTGCGGTCCGCCCAGGAAGTGCTCGAAGCATTCAACCTGCAGCGAATCCTGCTGATTCCCTCGTCCCTTCCGCCCCACAAGCAGCCGGAGGTTCTCGCCAGTGCTACGGACCGCCTGGCCATGATCCGCCTGGCCACCCTGGCGCACACCGGTTTCAGCGTGTCGGACGTTGAAATCAAGCGCAGGGGCCCATCCTACACGATCGACACGGTGCAGTTCTTCAAACGCGAATTGCCATCCGATACCCAGCTTTTCCTGTTGATTGGTCTGGACGCCTTTCTGGAGATCGACGCCTGGAAGGCCTTCCGGGATCTGTTCGCCTTGACGCCTTTCATCGTCATGATCCGGCCCGAAGCGGCAGCGGGCACCGGCGTGCAGACATTCAAGCGGGTCGAGGCGCTGCTCCAGGCGGCAATCTCGCCGTCTTACGGTTTGCGGCCCGCGCCCGACCGGGTCGAGGGTGTCAACTTCCAGCCGGTCTACTTCATGGACGTGACCCTTTTGAACATTTCCTCCACCCGCATCCGGGCCGCCCTGCGACAGGGACGCTCGATCCGCTACCTGGTGCCCGAACGGGTAGAAGCCTACATCAAACGAAGAGGACTTTATCAATGACGGTTGAACAGGACACGCACATCGACCTTTTCGTAAAGGTCATTCTGGCCCGCAAGGCAGTCGGCGTCGTAGTGCTGGATGTTCACGAGCTGACGTCTCTGGCCGATTATTTCATTATCTGCAGCGGCAAATCCAACCGCCAGGTCAGCGCCATTGCCGACCATGTTCAGCGGGAGCTGAAAACCGCGGGCATTCGCCCGCTGAGCGTGGAAGGGGCCCGGGAAGGCCATTGGGTGCTGATGGACTATGGTTACGTGATAATCCATGTCTTTTACGAACCGGTCCGCCTTTTTTACGATTTGGAGGGGTTGTGGGCCGATGCCCCGCGCCTTAAAACCGAAAACCTGCTGGGCATCGCGGCGACCGGCGTGGCAAGGGAGGTGCGTCATGAATAGACCGAAACCGTGCCTGCTGATGATCCTGGACGGCTGGGGAATTGGCCCGCAAACCGCCGGCAATGCGGTCGCCCTGGCCAGAACACCGAATCTGGCGGCCCTCCGGGCGGCCTACCCCCACCCCCAGCTGCAGTGCGCCGGCGAAGCCGTGGGCCTTCCCGCCGGCATTATGGGCAATTCCGAGGTGGGCCATCTCAACATCGGGGCCGGCCGCGTGGTCTACCAGGACCTGGTGCGCATCGACCGGGCCGTCCAAACCGGCGAACTGGGCCGCAATCCGGTCATACTGGACCTCTTCGACCGCATCCGGACCCGCGGGAGCGCCCTGCACCTGATGGGGCTGGTATCCGACGGCGGCGTCCACAGCCAGTTGCGACACCTTCTGGCGCTGCTGGAAGCCGCCAGGGAGCAGGGCCTGCAAAAGGTTTTCGTCCATGCCATCCTGGACGGCCGGGACACCCCGCCGGACAGTGGCATCGGCTACCTGGGCCAACTTCAGGCGCATATCGACCAGCACGCCTGCGGAACCATAGCCTCGGTCTGCGGCCGCTTTTACGCCATGGACCGCGACAACCGCTGGGAGCGCACCCGGACCGCTTACCACCTGTATACCGCCGGCGAAGGGCGTCCCGCCACCGATCCGCTCACAGCCGTTCGCCATTCCTATGAAGCGGCTGAAACAGACGAATTTGTCCGCCCCATCGTCCTGACCGACCCGGACGGTCGCCCCCGGGGTCTGGTGGCCGACGGCGACGGTCTGCTTTTTTTCAACTTCCGGGCCGACCGGGCGCGGCAGATCACCCGGGCCTTTACCGCCCCCGAATTCGACCTCTTCGAGCGCCGCCCTCTGCCGGCCTTATGCGGCTATGCCTGCATGACCCGCTACGACGAATCCTTCGGTCTGCCGGTGGTTTTCGCACCCGAAAAAATCCGCGGGGTCCTGGGCGAAGTCCTCAGCCGTGCCGGGTTGACCCAACTGCGGATCGCGGAAACCGAAAAGTATGCCCACGTGACGTACTTTTTCAACGGCGGTGACGAAACGCCCTTTGCCGGTGAAGACCGCCACCTGGTACCCTCCCCCAAGGAGGTGCCGACCTACGAACTGAAACCGGAAATGAGCGCCCCCGCCGTCACCCGCGAGGTCCTGGCGCAGATCGCCGGCGGGCGCTACGACGTGATCGTCCTTAATTTTGCCAACATGGACATGGTGGGGCACACGGGCGTGCTGCCGGCTGCGATCAAGGCCTGTGAAACGGTCGATGCCTGCGTGGGTAAAATCGTGGATGCGGTCAGGTCGGCCGGCGGAGCGGTGCTGCTGACGGCCGATCACGGCAACGCGGAGCTGATGGCCAACGCCGATGGCAGCGTCCATACGGCCCACACCCTCAACCCGGTGCCTTTCATTTTGATTGACGACCAGCGGCGCACTGCCGGGCTGCGGCCGGGGTGCCTGGCGGATATCGCCCCAACCCTTCTGAGCATCCTGGGGATCGACCGGCCGCCGGAAATGACCGGCAACTCGCTTTTGAAACCGTAAAACCCCGGGGGCTTTCCCGGAAAGGGCAGTGAGTGACGCGGGAGGTAGCGGAGAATGAAGGCAATCGACGAGCCTTTTGAAACGCTGGTCGACTTTGTGACCGGCCAAACGGTCGGCGACATCGGGGCCGAGCGCAACCGTCAGGCGGTGGAGCGCTTCCTGGTGACCGAGAAAGGCTTCGCCAAGAGCGATATCGCGGTGGACTTCGATTTCGAATTGACGGTGCAGGGCGAACGCTACCGGTCCAGGGTCGATCTGGTGGTCAGCGTTGACGGCACACGCTTCATGGCCGTCAAGTGCGCCGCCGGATCGCTGGGCTCGTGGGAGCGTGAAATCACGGCCGCCGCCCGTCTCATCGACCGCCGGCAGCTTCCGCTGGCCGTGGTCTGCGATGGTTCAACAGCCGTGGTGATCGATACGGTTTCAGGCCGAAGAACCGGCAAAACGATGGCCGCCATTCCTTCCAAAATGGCGGCCCGGGATCACCTGCGGTCTGCCCCGCTTCAGCCGCTGGCGGCGGAGAGGAGGGAGCGCGAGGCGCTGATCTTCAGATCTTACGATACGATGCGGGTTAACGTTCAGCCACCGGAAAGGGCCTGAAAAGGTCAGCCAGTGGGCCTGCGGCCGGTCCGTACTAGAGGCCGGCCACCTCCTTGCCGCAGTGCTTGCAGACCGTGGCCCTTTTCTTGATGATCTCGGCGCAGAACGGGCACTCCCGGGTAAAAAACCGCTGGTGGATCTGACCGATGGCGCTGTCGACTTTTTTCTGTAAAATCTCGTTTCCAAATTTCAGATTTCGAAGGGGTTCAACCACCTCCAGCTC
>JAABRJ010000479.1 GCA_011390985.1 Desulfobacteraceae bacterium | reverse complement strand
GGGCCTTTTACCTCACCACCCACAAGTTCCGCAGCCCCTCACCGCTTTGCATGGCTTTCCTGGCGTTCATCCGCAGTGAGCGCCAGGGGTCTGGCCCCACTCCCGATTAGCGGCGCTTACGCAAGCAGCCCATTGATGCACGAAACCGTTGGGCCCCTTGGCTGCTGCCCATTTCAGAAGGGCCGGCAGGATGCGCCCGGGGCTTCCCGCGGTGGCGCCCGGTCTTTTTCAGGCAGCAGCCGGGAACGTTGCGCCTGGCGCCAAAAAGCCTTAGAATACGGACTGCTCCTCGTCAAGAAGGTTCACGTCTTTCAGCAAGGAAAAGGTCATGGGCATCTCCCTTTCGCCCCACGCCAGGCTGGTGTTGCAAAAACGCTATCTGCAGCGCGATCCCAGCGCCAACGTCATCGAAACCCCCGAAGCGCTTTTCGAGCGGGTCGCCGCCTGTATTGCGGCTGTCGACACCCGCTTCGACCCCGCAGCGGATGCCGCCAGAACCCGCGATAAGTTCCACCGCCTGATGACAAGCCTCCGGTTTCTGCCCAACTCCCCAACCCTCATGAACGCCGGGCGGCCGCTGGGGCAACTGGCCGCCTGTTTCGTGCTGCCCATCGAAGACGACACCGACAGCATCTTCGAGACCCTCAAACACACCGCTCAGATTCATAAAAGCGGCGGGGGCACGGGGTTTTCCTTTTCCCGCTTGCGCCCGGCCAACGACGTCGTCTCCTCCTCCGCCGGGGTTTCCAGCGGACCGGTGGCCTTTATGGCGGTCTTTGACGTGGTCACCGAGACCGTCAAACAGGGCGGAACCCGCAGAGGCGCCAACATGGCCGTGCTGCGGGTGGATCACCCGGACATCGAGGCGTTTATTACCGCCAAAACCGATTTCGACCGCTTGAACAATTTCAACCTGTCGGTTGCCATCACCGACAGCTTCATGCAAGCGCTGGTTCAGGGCGCAGAATACCGCCTGATAAACCCCCGCAACGGCCAGGTGGCCGGCAGCCTGCCGGCCCGGCAGGTATTCGACCGGATCGTCGATTGCGCCTGGCGCTCCGGCGAGCCTGGTGTGATTTTCATCGACCGCATCAACCGCGACAACCCGACCCCGCTGCTGGGCGTGATCGAAGCCACCAACCCCTGCGGCGAGCAGCCCCTGCTGCCCTACGAATCCTGCACGCTGGGCTCCATCAACCTTTCCGCCATGGTGGTCAAAAACGAGATATCCTGGGGGCGATTGAAACAGACGGTGCGCACCGGGGTCCATTTTCTGGACAATGTGATCGAGGCCAACCGCTATCCCCTGGCCATCGTCGAAAAAATGAGCCGGGGGAACCGCAAAATCGGCCTCGGGGTCATGGGGTTTGCCGACATGCTCATCAAGTTGAACATAGCCTATGACTCGGAGGCGGCGGTCGCAAACGCAGAGCGCCTGATGGCGTTCATTAGCTCGGAAGCCCGCCAGGCATCGGCCGACCTGGCCCGCAAGCGGGGCAACTTCCCGAATTACTCCGGAAGCCGCTTTGACACCCCGGAGACCCCGCTGGCGCGCAACGCCACCGTCACGACCATCGCCCCCACCGGCACCATCAGCATCATCGCCGCCACCTCTAGCGGCATCGAACCGCTTTTTGCGGTGGTCCACGACCGCCGCGTGCTGGACGGCGAAACCCTTTACGAAGTCCACCCCCTGTTCGCGCAAGCCGCCCGGAAGCTTAATTTTTACAGCGCGGAAGTGATCGCTGAAATCGCTCGCTCGGGCTCGCTCCAGGGGGTTTCGGCGGTGCCGGATGCGCTCAAAAAGGTCTTTCGAACCTCCCAGGACATTGCGCCGGAATGGCACGTGCGGCTTCAGGCCGCTTTTCAGAAAAGCACCGAAAACGCCGTCTCAAAAACCGTCAACTTTCCCGCCGCGGCGGGCCGGGCCGAAATTGCCGAGGTTTTCTTGGCGGCCTACGGCAGCGGCTGCAAGGGGGTCACCGTCTACCGCTATGGCAGCCGCGATCGGCAGGTATTGAACATCGGCAAACCCGAAGGCGAAAGGGCACAAATTGCGCCGCGGCCGCGCCCTGAGCGCACCCGGGGGGTTACCGAGCGGATCAACACCGGCTGCGGCAAACTGTATGTGACGGTCAACACCGATGGGCAG
>JAABRJ010000478.1 GCA_011390985.1 Desulfobacteraceae bacterium | reverse complement strand
AAGCGTCCGGACGCCTGATTTCACTGGCGCTGCGTTCCGGGGTCAAGGTGGAATCCATCGTGCGCCAGCTCAGTGGCATTCGATGCCCCGCCCCGGCATGGCAGAACGGCAAAATGGTGCTCTCGTGCCCAGACGCTATCGCCCAGGTGCTGGGAAACGTGACCGGCACCGAAATTTCGGCGGGCGACGCGATGATGGGCACCTGCCCCGACTGCGGCGGCACCCTCGCCCATCAAGAGGGCTGCCTGATATGCCATGCCTGCGGATTTTCAAAATGCGGGTAAGGCTTTTTTGTGGGCCTAAAAGAGGTACTTGATCAGGATGAAGCCGACCACCAGCAGCACGCAAAAAGCCACCGCCAGAATGTTGAAATAGCGGTCGATAAAGCGTTGGATGCGCGGGCCAAAGGCGTAGATCAGGCCTCCCAGAATAAAAAAGCGGGCCGAGCGCGACACCAGCGAGGCGACAACAAAAACCCAGAAGTTGATCTTGAACATGCCGGCGGCAATGGTAAAAACCTTGTAGGGAATCGGGGTAAAACCGGCAATCCCGACGGCCCAGGCGTCGTAGTGCTGATAGATGCCCTCGATGTAGTGCACCTTACCCTCCATGCCGTAAAAAGCGACAATGCGCTCGCCGATGACCGCCATGAACTGCCAGCCGATGAGATAGCCCAGCATCCCGCCCAGCACCGAGCCGACGGAACAGACCAGTGCATATTTAAGTGCTTTGGCCGGGACCGCCACCGCCAGGGCTATCAGCAGAATGTCCGGGGGGATGGGGAAAAAAGAGGATTCACAGAAGGCCAGAAGGAAAAGGGCCCACGCTCCGAAAGGGGTGTCGGCCCAGTGCAGAATCCAGTCGTAGAGTCGCCGCAGCATCAGTTATTTTTCCCAGCCATGCTCCCCCACCAGTTTGACAAAGCGGCACCCCCCCAAACTGACCCGGTGGATCCCGTCTTCGTCGCGGTGGAGCTTCACCAGATCCTGCGTGAACTGGTCCCCCACCGGGATTACCATGCGCCCCCCGACGGCCAGCTGACTGAGAAGGGTTTTGGGGATTTCAGGCGCCCCGGCCGTCACCACGATGGCGTCAAACGGGCTTTCCTCCGCCCAACCGCACGTCCCGTCGGAGTAGCGGGTGACGATGTTGTGGTAATGGAGGCGATCGAAGGTGTGACGGGCCTTGACCAACAGGGCGTGGATGCGTTCGATGGTGTATACGCGATAGGCAATTTCAGCCAGAATGGCCGCCTGGTACCCCGAACCGGTCCCGATTTCCAGCACCCGGTCCTCGGCGTTCAGCTGCAGGGCCTGAGTCATTTCCGCAACGATGTATGGCTGGGAAATGGTCTGCTGCAGACCGATGGGAAGCGGGAAATCACCGTAGGCCTGGTCCATCAGCGCCTCGCTGACAAACAAATGGCGCGGCACCTTGCGCATGGCGGCCAGGACCTTGGGGTCGGTGACCCCGCGGGCCTCGATCTGGCGCAGGACCATTTCCTCGCGTTGGCGGTGGAATTTCATCGAGTCGGCCTTCATGGGTAGTTTATCTATCGGAGCGGCCGGTTCAGGTCAAGACATTAGAGGGGGCGCCACGACAAATTAAGCGTTTGCCGACGCCCTTGACGGCGATCGCCAGTGACGCGCCGCTTCGCTTTGCGGTTTTACGGGGCAGATCAGATCTTGTAGATCACCCGGTCTTCCGTGATGATGATGTCCACATGTTTGTCGTGGGATTCCATCGGCACTTGCGGTAGGATCTGCGCTTCCAGTGAAAGGGCAACCTTGCGGGTCGTAACGGGCAGGCGCGGAATCAGGCGGTCGTAGTACCCTTCGCCGGTGCCGACTCTGCCACCTTTTTCATCAAAGGCGATTCCCGGAACGATGGCGATATCGACCCGGTCGATCGGCACCGGTTTGCAGCGGGCCGGATCGGGCTGGAGGATGCCTGCGGGCCCGAGGATCAAATCTTTGCTCAAATGATCGACCTTCAGCAGTTTCATCCGGTGACGGGCGGGATCCAGGGCCGGCAGGACCATGATCTTGTTGCTCTCCAAACACCTCTTCAAAATCTTCTGGGAAGAAACCTCTCCCTTACGGCTGTAGTAAAGAAAGATTATTCTGGATTCGAGAAAATTGGCAAATTCAAACAGACGGGTTGCGATGGCTTCATATCTTTTTGAGATCTCATCAGAGGAAAGCGAACTCAGCCTTTCACTGACTTCTTTGCGGATTTCACGTTTTTTTTCCTTGATATGATCCATTACCTAACTCCCCGTTAATTTCGGTTGTCTTTTGATTGCCCGGGACTGCTTTCAACCTATAATAATAATTGACCAAATTAATTACTGGTGCTAAAGTTCTAATTTACTTATCGAACAGCAGCCAATCCATTTTACATCCAATGCCTGAATTTCTTGACGGCGGCCAGTTGCTCCGCCAAATGCCGACCGCTAATAACAACCTGTTTATAAAGCTAAATTTTCAACAAATATTCTGCATAATAGGACTGTTTATGCTCGAAATCAAGCTGGTCAGAGAAAAATATGGCGAAATTGAAAAAGCCCTCTCAAACCGCGGAGAAAAGATGGACCTGCCCGCGATGATGGAACAGGACAACCAGCGTCGCGCGCTCCTGCTGGAAATCGAAGCTCTGCGGCATCGGCGCAATCTTGTTTCTCAGGAAATTGCCGCGATGAAGAAACAGGGCGTCGACGCGGATGCCATGGTTACTGAAATGCGGGCGGTTTCGGCCCGAATCAAGGAGTTCGACGCCTCTCTGGCGACCTTGGACGAAACTCTGAACAACTTCCTGATGCGCCTGCCCAACATCCCCCACGCCTCTGTTCCGGTAGGCAAAAACAGTGGGGACAACCCGGTGCGCAAAAAGGTGGGAAAAGTGCCGGCCTTCAACCTGGAACCCCAGGCGCATTGGACCATCGGTGAAAATCTCAAAATCCTCGATTTCGAGCGCGCGGCCCGAATCGCCGGCGCCCGTTTTCCCCTCTATATTGGTGCCGGTGCCCGGCTGGAGAGGGCTCTGATCAATTTTATGCTGGACGTGCATACCGGCGAACACGGTTATACTGAAATTTTACCCCCGTTCATGGTTAACCGCAGCACCATGACCCACACCGGCCAGCTGCCCAAATTCGAGGAAGATCTCTTCAAGCTGGAAGGATGGGACTATTTCATGATCCCGACCGCCGAGGTCCCGCTTACCAACATCCATCAGGGGGAAATTATCGAGGAGGACAGCCTGCCGATCTACTACACGGCCTACACGCCTTGTTTCCGCAGCGAAGCGGGCTCGTACGGCAAAGACACCCGCGGTCTGATCCGCCAGCACCAGTTCAACAAGGTTGAAATGGTGAAATTCGCCACCCCGGACACCTCCTACGACGAGCTGGAAAAAATGTTGGCCAATGCCGAGGCCATTCTCCAGCGGCTGGGTCTGGCCTACCAGGTGCTGACGCTCTGCACCGGCGATATGGGCTTTTCCGCCGCCAAAACATATGATATCGAAGTGTGGATGCCGGCCCAGGGCGTCTACCGCGAAATCTCCTCCTGCAGCAACTGTGAAAGTTTTCAGGCGCGGCGTGCGGATATCCGTTTCCGGCGCAAGGGTCAGAAAGGCACCGAACTGGTGCATACCCTGAACGGATCCGGCCTCGCTGTGGGAAGGACCGTGGCGGCCATTCTGGAAAATTATCAACAGTCCGATGGCTCTGTCGTGATCCCGCAAGCGTTGCAGCCCTATATGGGTGGAATGGAATGTATCGTTAAATGAAGATCGACGATTTCCCCGAGGATATTCGGCCGCTTCTGATTCCCGAACCCGCAGGCTCCCTGATTTATCGCTGCCTGGGATGCGGCGCGCAGCACGGCATTCAAAAACTGCTCTACACCTGCCCGCAGTGCGGCCAAGTGCTGTTGATCCACAACCTGCATTTTGCCCGGCTTAAAGCGATTGCCCCCCGGACCTGGCAGCGGCTCTTCGATTTTCGCAAGATGCTGACGGTCCCGGCGCTCAAAGGCATCTACCGCTATCACGAATTCATCGGCCCGGTCATTCCCCTGGACGCCGTTGTCTACCTCGGCGAGGGCCACACCCCCATCGTAGAGGCCAACGGGATCCTGCAGGAACGTGCCGGCATGCGGTTTTATTTCAAGAATGACGGCCAGAACCCCAGCGCCTCCTTCAAAGACCGGGGCATGGCCAGCGCGTTGAGCTACATCAACTACCTGATCCGCGAAGGCTATGTGTCGGACGTTCTGGCGATCTGTGCTTCCACCGGCGATACCTCTGCTGCCGCGTCAAGTCGGCCGTGCTTCTGCCCCACAAAAAAGTCACCCCCCAGCAGCTCTCCCAACCGCTGGGCAGCGGTGCCGATGTATTTGAAATTCCGGGGGTCTTTGACGACTGCATGAAAGTCGTCGAGGCGCTCTCGGAGCGCTACAACGTTGCCCTCCTGAATTCCAAAAACGCCTGGCGGATTCTCGGACAGGAATCGTATTCCTACGAAATCGCACAGGATTTCGAGTATGACCTGACCCATAAGGTTGTCGTGGTGCCCATCGGCAACGCCGGGAACATCACCGCGGTGATGAGCGGATTTTTGAAATTTTACGAAACGGGCATTATTCGGTGCCTGCCCAAAATCGTCGGGGTCCAGTCCAACCACGCCAACCCGGTTTTCCGCTATTACCGGGAGCAGGACCCCGCCAAACGCAAATTTGAGCCGGTCACCGTTCGCGCCAGTGTCGCCCAGGCGGCCATGATCGGCAACCCGGTTTCCATGCCCCGGGTGATTTATCTGGCGGATCTTTACAATCAAACCGCCGGCGGGCAGCGGGTCTTTTTCGTGGAAGTCCCGGAGCAGGCCATCATGGATTGGGAGCTTTGGGCCAACCGCAACGGCCACATCGCCTGCACGCATGGCGGTGAATCGCTGGCCGGTCTGGTGGCCGCCCGTCAAAAGGGGTTTGTTTCCGCAGATGAAGTGGCAGTTATTGACTCCACGGCCCATGCGCTCAAATTTTCCGGCTTTCAGGAGATGTATTTTGAGGGCCGCTTTCCTGCGGAGTTTGAAATCACACCCGACCCCACCCTCATCAACCGCCCTCGGCTGGTGCGCCCCGCTGATCTGGAAAAAGTTCCGGCACCCGGCCGGCCGCTGACCGGAGCGGACTTTCAGCGTTTTGTCGACCGGGTCTGCGAGGAAATCGCCTCGGCCCTGGACCTTGAAAAGGTAAAAACGCCATGATGGCCACCCCTTCGGCAGGTCGAATCTTATGGTTTCTGCTCGTGCAGGTTTGCTTTTTCAGCGCTTTGATGGCGCCCCGGCCGGTCATCGCCGCCTTTCTCTACAAAACCTATGTGGTTCAGCAGGATCGTGGCACGGACATCCTCTGCGACCCCTACATCGTTCAAAAAAATGACTACGTGGTCAAGGTTTTTCGGCAGAAGGGGGAAATCTCCACCGCCGATTTCCAGGAATTCCTGGGCATTTTTCGGCGAATAAATCCTCATATCCAGAACATCAATGTTATCCAAACCAACCAGAACATTTTTATCCCGCTCAAAAAGCTGAAACCCAACACCTTTCCCGGGCAGGACACCGGTGTGATCACGATCCCGTTTGTCACCATCGCCAAGGTCTCGGACCTGATTTCCTCTTACAGCTCTGAATACCAGATCCAGCCGGGCGACACCATTTCGGTTCTGATCGCCAAGCAATTCGGCGATTACGGCTCGGAGCTCTACAAAGAGGGCATCAAACTTTTCAAACTCAACAACCCCGAGGTCAAAAACCTGAATCGCATCGTTGCCGGCCAGAAGATCCAGCTGCCTAGCCCCAACCTGGTGAATGAAACCTGGTACGAGTCGCTTTTCGACAGCACGGGCGCGCTTCGCACCGACATGGACCCGGCAGCCCAAAGCGCCAAAGCGCCCGAACGGGCCGCATCCAGCCCCCAGCTCCCCATCCCAAAAGCAGAACCGCAACCGCAAGAAACGGCCGGTTCCGCTTTCGAAGCCGCCGCTGCCGCCCTTGACGCCAAACTGACAGACAGCGGCATGTATTACTTCCCCGGCCGCGACGGCCAGGAGGTCGCGCTGGATCTTGCCCGCAGCCCTTTGATGGAATTAAGGGACGGCAACCGCCTGATCTTTCCCCAAGGAAACCGTCTCCAGGAAAAAGATATCGCAGTCATCAAAACCCACTGGCCCCAGGCCAAAATTGCACCGCTGCCCGATGGCGCCTCGGCGGAAAAAGTCCTGGAGGCCGCGTTCCAATCGCTGGGAACCGAACTGCTGGACAACATGCTGGCCTTTGGCGACAACGGCGTCGGGGTTGTCGTACGGGCCCGCTGGATCATTCAGGAGCCTGCCGCTGCGGGCATGACGCCCCGCCGCGAGTGCATCACCCTGATCGGCTCCGCGGCCGAAACCACCCCCGATGCCATCAGCCGCTATTTGGAGCAGAACAACATCATCCTCCGGGAGGTCTTCAAGGGAAAAGAAATCACACGGGACAACAGCAGGGTTATGCGCTACACCATCCCGGACGCCGACCAGAACGTCAATGAGGGGTCAAGACCCGCCGATCTGGTCAAAAGCGTGGCAGCCCTTCTGGGCTTTCAATACACCGAAAACACAACCATTTCATTTCCTTATGGCGGGATACAGATCGCGGCCACCTCAAACCTGATTTCATCGGATGACGGCCAAAAAATCCTCGTCGATTATGGCGAGCTTTACGGGGACGCCGTTTCCCTGATCCAGAAAACCGGATTGGACGTCATCCAGATCAAAGCCGATGACGACGCCGGTAGCATTCTGCGCAAGGTCTTCAAGGCGCTAAAGGCCCCCTTTGCGGAAAACCCGGTTTTTCTGGCGGCGAAACGACCGGAAACCTATAATGTTGCCATCACAATCCCCGGTTTTCGGGTTTCCCGCGTCGACAGCGATCTTTTGATCAGCGCCGTTCCGCTGCACTATGAAATCACCCAGTTCCTAATTGAAAACGGGGTCAAGATCGTGAACCTGACCTACACCCCACGCCTCGATGAATAACTTTTAAATTGGCAAAGCCGGGAAAAAAAGAATGCGTAAAATACCTTATTTCGTGACCATCGGACTAGTGGTGGCATGCATTGCCGCCTGTGCCTCGCAGCAGCCAGTTTCCGATAAAAAAAAGGCTGAGGCATCCAGAAATCTGGGCGAGGCCTTGATGCAGCAGGGCGATTATCCTGCCGCCCTGAAGGAGTTCCTCGCCGCCGAAGAGTTGAACCCCAGGGACCCGATCCTTCAAAACGACCTGGGCCTTTTTTACCGCATCAAGGACCGTCTGGACCTGGCGATTCATCACTTCAAGCTGGCCATCGAACTGAAACCGGATTACGCCGTGGCCAAGAACAACCTTGGCGAAGTCTATCTCCAGAAGAAAGAGTGGGATACCGCGATTGCCGTATTCAAGGAGTTGAGCGAAAACCTCCTGTATGCCACCCCCCACTACCCGCTCAACAATCTTGGCTTTGCCTACTACAACAAGGGCGACTTCACTACGGCTGAAACTTACTACCTGAAAGCCCTCAAAATCCGATCCGATTTCTTGCCCTCCCTGTTGGGCCTCGGCAAAACATACATTGCCATCGGCAATGGGCCGGAGGCTGTCGCCAAATTGGAAAAAGCGGTGGGTATGGCGCCTCAGGCGGCGGAGATCCATTTTTTTCTGGGCCAGGCCTATCAACTCAACCAGGAATACAGCAAGGCCCTGAGCGCTTACGAGCAGGCGGCCGCGGTGGAGCCCGACAGCGTCTTTGCCGCCAAAGCGCGCCAGGAGGCCGACATCCTTCGCCAGCATTACGGCTCCTGAAGCCCCGCGGCGCTCTTCAGCGACACGTAACCCGTTTATTTCAGTTGAGAACCACCGACACCCCGGGATCGCGATCCCAAATTCTGGCGCGAGATCGGGTCCGATTAGAGGGCGTCTGCAAGGCTTATGGGTCCCGTGAACCCATCCAGCTCAGGATAATTGTCGGTGACGGTAACGCGCCAAGCGGGCCAAAGGCGGGATGGGGTGTTTTCAAGATGCGAAGCCCCGGTGACCGACGGTCACCGGGGCTTCGTGTGCTTTTAGAGGTCAGGCCGGATCTTACTGCTGGGCCAAGCGGACGATTTTCGGCGAAATGAAAATCAAGAGCTCTTCTTTCCGATTCTCTTCAAAATCTGAGCTGAAAAGCCACTCCAGCATCGGAATCTTGTTCAGATAGGGAATACCGGCCTGGCTGTTGCGGTTCGTATCCTTGTTGACCCCTCCGATGACCACCGTGTCGCCGTCATTGACCAACATTTCGGTGACGGCCTCCTTGGTGTCCAGAAACGGCACCGCCGTCGTGGTGAAACCCGCGACGTCCTTTTTGAGGACCCTGATTTTCATGACCACCCGATCGTCATTGGTGATGTGCGGGGTGACGATCAGCTCCAGGTTGACCTCCTTGAATTTAACCGTCGTACCACCGGATTCCGACTCCTCGAGATACGGAATTTCCTGCCCCTGCGAGATCCGGGCCTCGGTGTTGTCGACGGTCACGATTTTCGGCGAGGAAATGATCCGGAGATCGCCCTGGGTTTCGGACGCGTTCAGTTGGGCATTCAAGGTGAACGGGGAGCCGAAGAGGCGCTGGAAGCTGATGCCGGCGGTCCCTAAATTGCCCCCCAACGCACCCAGATTGACCGCCGTGTTGTACCCCACCAGACCGCCCAGGCTGTTGCTGTCGGTACTTCCGTCAAAATCCCACTCGATGCCAAGGCCCTTGGAGAATTCCGAGGTGGCCTCGACGATCCGGGCTTCGATGATCACCTGGGGGGTCACGGTGTCCAGTTTTCTGACGATTTCCTTGGCCCGCT
>JAABRJ010000477.1 GCA_011390985.1 Desulfobacteraceae bacterium | reverse complement strand
AACGGGTTGAGATTGGGTTGACCTATATCTACGGGATCGGTCGGACGACATCGAAAAAGATCCTCGAAAAGTTGAGCATCTCTCCTGACACCAAAACCGATGATTTGACGGAGTCCGAAACAAACGACATTCGCAAGCTCATCGACGGCTTCAAGGTGGAGGGTGAGCTCAGGACCGACATCTCGATGAATATCAAACGGTTGATGGATTTGGGATGCTACCGCGGCCTGCGCCATCGCAAGTCCCTTCCGGTTCATGGCCAACGCACCAGCACCAATGCCCGGACACGAAAAGGTCCCCGGCGCTCGGCGGTCAAGAAAAAAGGCGCGACCAAGAAATAGTAATTATTTAACCCACAGGAACCCATCTCATGGCGAAAAGAACCCGAGTAAAGAAAAAAGAAAAAAAGAACATACCCACAGGGGTTGTCCATATACAATCGACTTTCAACAACACGATTGTTTCCATCACCGATCCGGCGGGAAACGTCGTGGCCTGGTCCAGTTCCGGGGCCCAGGGGTTTAAAGGGTCCCGCAAAAGCACTCCCTTCGCCGCCCAGATGGCCGCCCAGGATGCTGTTCGCAAGGCCCTGGAACACGGCATGAAAAACGTGGAAGTTTACGTCAAGGGGCCGGGCGCGGGACGCGAGTCGGCCCTTCGGTCGCTGCAGGCAGCCGGATTCAACGTGCTGATGATTAAAGACGTGACGCCAATCCCCCACAACGGATGCCGTCCGCCGAAACGACGGAGAGTTTAAAGGACCCCCACAATACCTTTTTGACGGTTGGGGCGGGCAGCCGGAAAGTTGCCGGCTTTTTTTGCTGTTCCGGATAGCCGCTGCCGCCTGCTGTTGATCAAAGAAGGAGGAAGACTTGGCGCGATATACTGACTCGGTTTGCCGAATCTGCAGACGTGAGAATTTGAAACTTTTTTTGAAGGGTGACCGGTGTTATTCTGACAAGTGTGCTTTTGATCGGCGAGGTTACCCGCCCGGTCAGCATGGACAGCGACGCCGTGGTAAAACCTCGGATTACGGTGTTCAGCTTCGTGAGAAGCAAAAGGTTAAAAGAATGTACGGTCTGACCGAAAAACAGTTCAGGCTGTTTTTCGAGCGCGCGGAACGCAAAAAAGAGATCACCGGCACCAATCTGTTGGTGCAGTTGGAAACCCGCCTTGACAACGTGGCCTATCGCCTTGGCTTTGTCAACTCCCGCTCCCAGGGGCGCCAGTTGGTGCAGCACAACCATCTGCTGGTCAACGGGCAGAAGGTCAATATCCCGTCCTACCAGGTGAAAACGGGGGATGTCGTCGAGGTCAAGGACAAAAGCCGGAAAATTCAGTCCATTTCAGACTCCCTCGCTGCAGTAGTCCGGAGGGGGGTTCCCCAGTGGTTGGAACTGGAAAAAGAAAACCTGAAAGGTACGGTCAAGAACCTTCCGGTTCGCGACGATCTGACCATGCCGATTCAGGAACAGCTCATTGTCGAGCTTTACTCCAAGTAACCTGGACTAGCCGCTTCATCAGATCATATCTAGATACGCACGTCTGTTTTCGGGTGACCAACCCCGGTTACGATGAGATATTTTCTGAAAAATAACTGGAGAATTTGAAATGTCATCTAACGGACTAATGCATATGAACTGGCGCGGGATGATAAAGCCCGATCGGCTTCACTCCGAGAGCACAGTGTCTTACGGCAAGTTTATCTGCGAACCCCTTGAAAGGGGTTTCGGGATTACCTGCGGCAATGCTTTGCGGCGGATAATCCTGTCGTCCCTTTACGGCGCCGCCATCACCTCGGTCAAGTTCGACAACGTAATGCATGAATTCAGTGTCGTTCCCGGCGTCCTTGAAGACGTTTCGGAGATCATCCTCAACCTGAAGCAGGTCAGGCTGAAAGTTTCCGACCCCGAACCGAAAACCGTGACCATCGTTCGCAAGGGCGAAGGGCCGGTAACCGCCAGCGACATCGTCAGCGGGGATGGCCGCGTCGACGTGCTCAACCCGGACCAGCATATTGCCACCCTCACGGCCGATGCCGAGCTGCGGATGACCATGGCGGTAAAGGTCGGCAAAGGCTACTCGCTGGCCGAGAACAACAAGGATGAAGACGCACCGGTGGGCACCATCGCCATCGATGCCGTATTCTCGCCGATCAAACGGGTCAACTACGTTGTCGGCAATGCACGCGTGGGGCAACGCACCGACTATGACAAACTGACGTTGGAAGTCTGGACGGACGGCAGCGTACAGCCTGAGGATGCGGTTGCCTATGCCGCCAAAATTCTCAAAGACCAGATGACGACGTTTATCAACTTCGACGAAGAGGCCGAGCCCGACAAGGAAAGAGGAATCGATCGCGGTTTAGAACCGCAGTTCAACGAAAACCTCTATCGCAGCGTTGAAGAACTGGAGCTTTCCGTGCGCAGCGCCAATTGCCTGAAAAACGCCAATATCCTAAAGATCTTTCAACTGGTTCAGAAAACCGAAAACGAAATGCTCAAGACCAAAAATTTCGGTCGCAAGTCCCTTAACGAAATTAAGGAAGTCTTGAGTGAAATGGGCCTTTCTCTGGGAATGAAGCTTGATGGATTCATGCCTCCCGAGGAAGAGGCGGAGGAAGGAGAGTAGGTAATCCGATGAGACATCAGAAAGCAGGCGTTAAGTTAGGCCGTACCAGCAGTCACCGGGATGCCATGTTCCGCAACATGGTGACCTCGCTGCTGAAGTACGATCGCATTCGCACGACCGATGTCAAGGCCAAGGAGCTCAAACGCTGGGTCGACCACATTGTCACCCTCGCCAAGCGCGGTGATCTGCATGCACGACGTCAGGCAATGGCCATTGTGCGCGAAAAAAACGTGGTGCATCAACTCTTTGAAAACGCCCAGGCGCGCTTTGGGTCGCAGGCGGGTGGGTACGCACGGGTCGTCAAAATCGGCCGCAGACCGGGTGATGCCGCGCCGATCTCACTGGTGGAACTAGTGGGGGAACCAGGCAAAAAACACAAAAAGAAAAAGGAACCGGCAGCCCCCGCAAAGCCGCAAACTGCCGAGAAACCCGAAGTGATGGGTGGCGCCTCAGCCAAAATCGAAACCGCTCCGGTGTCGGCCGCTCCTGCCGCGGAGCCGGTCAGCGAAGAAAGCAGCGCCGCTGGCGCCGCGGAGGCGGAGCTGAAACCGACCGAAACCGAGAAGTAGGGGGCCGCGCGGCAGCAAATATTTCCCAGTAAGGGGGATTGTTTTTGCGCGGCCTGATTTCAGGGCTCCCGCTTCCTACAATTTTCGGCCACTTTGAAAAGGTCCTGCCGCACATTTTGCCGGCAGGGCCTTTTTTAGGTTTTGCAGACGGCGGGCAACGTCCTTTTCAGGGTGGCCGTTCATTTTTCCGGCGTTTTTTGGGGGTTGCCTTCAGGCGTGCTTTCGCCTCGTAGAGGCGATCATCGGCGGCCTTCAGGAGGGCGGCGGGATCCCGCAAAAGGGGGTCGCGGGTGCTGGCCACTCCGTAGCTGATGGTGCAGGTTGCTTTCTGGGGGCCCAGCTTCAGCGGGGTGTCCTGCAGGTAGGTGCAAATGCGTTCCATCAAATGCTCGGCGTTCTCAGCCGTTGTTTCCGGCAGGATCAGGACGAACTCGTCTCCGGCGAAGCGGGCGACCACATCTGAATCGCGGCTCATTTTGACCAGGTTGCTTCCCAGAAACTGGAGCATTTCATCGCCGCAGTCATGGCCGTAGGTATCGTTGACCCCCTTGAAATCATTCAGGTCGATGAAGACCACCGCCAGGGGGCTTTTGTAACGGCGGGCGCGGTTGAATTCACGCTGCAAAACGGTTTCCATCACCCGGCGGTTGAGAAGGCCGGTCAGCGGGTCGTGAAAGGCCATGTAGCGGAGTTTTTCATGGGCCGTCACATTTGACAGGCACAGGGAAACCTTGACCGCCAGCTGCTCGAGCAGGCTGGTGTCAATTCCCGGTGCAAACCGGTCGACCGAGAAATCCGCCTGGTTGAGACTGCCGATGATCTCACCGTCCAGGGACAGCGGGGTCAAGGCCATGGATTTGATGAAGTACTTTTTCTTGCGCGGCAGGAGCTTGAAATAGGGCTTGAGGTTGTCATTTACCAGCACCGGCGTCATGGTGCTGCCCACCAGGTCACGGAACGTCTGGCGGTCGACGACGCTCATGCGGTCCCGCAGCACGTCCGAGGTGGCCAGGGGGGATATCAGGTTCTGCAGATCCCTGTTTTCGATCATCGTAATCCAGACGTAGGGGGTTTTGAACCGTTCGCGGATTTCGGTGAGAAGCACCTCGAAAAGGTCGCGGAATTTCAGGATGGAAAGGATAGCGGTTTCGACTGCCGCAAATTTGCGGGCGATTTCCTCGTTTTCCTGAAGCCGGTGCAAAAGGGCGTTGAGGTCGATATCTTTCATGTCGCAAATTGGGAGAAGCGGCAGCCGATCCGGTTTTCAGCAGTCCAGGTTTTGAATGAAGGGGACCATTTTGGCCAACACCGCCTCGGGCGCCTGGAAGTGGGGGATGTGCCCACAGTCGGGCAGCAGGTTCACCAGCGCGGGTCCGGAAACGCCGGCGGCAATTCGTCGTACCTGATCCGCGGTGGCATATTCATCCTCTTGCCCCTGAAGGATCAGCAGCGGGCAGGTCACCCGGGGCAGATACGCCTCGATGTTCCACGGTTGGAAGTCCGCCGCCAGCCAGGTGTCGGCCCAGCGGCGAAAAACGCACTCGGTGTTGTCCCCATGGTAGTAGGCCAGGCGGTTCTTCAGGTCGGTGCTTTGATAGGACGCCACGGTCTGGCGAATCCCCGCCAGGGTTACGTCCTCCACGAATACGTGGGCTGCCTCGGTGACAGCGGCGCAGACCCGGCTGCGGTGAAGGGCCGCCGCCAGCAGGGCGATGGAGCCGCCGTCGCTGTGCCCCACCAGAACGGCGCGGGCGATTCCGCAGGCATCCAGCACTTCCGGCAGAAAAATACCGGCCTCCTGAACCAGGTAATCATAGGGCCAGCGTCCGGAAAGCTTGTCGGATCCCCCATAGCCGCGGCGGTCGAAGAGCAGCCCAGCCCTGCCCGTCAGAGCGCACAGGCGCTCAGGAAAATCCCGCCACATCTCGATGCACCCCAAACCCTCGTGGAGAAAGACCAGCGGAACCTTTCGGCTTTGGAGGGTGGGCGTGAGGTGATGGATGCGAATCCGCCAGCCGGCGGCCTGAATATGGCGACACGTAAGGTCCACGGTGCTTCCCAATTGCGCGCTTGCGCTTGTGTCTGATGGGATTGTAACCTATTATAATCTGTAATGATAGTCAAGATGTGGCCGCCCGCAGAGTTTGCCGGTCGGCGGCCAGTTGCAATGAGAGGCGTTATCATGTCCGCGCAAGCGCTGTGGTCTGCGGCCGGGTCCATCGAACCGGCCGGGCTTTATATCCATGTTCCCTTTTGCCTGCGCAAATGCGCCTACTGCGACTTTTACTCCGTAACCGATCTTTCGCTGATCGGCGATTATCTGGGCGCCCTTCGCCTGGAGATGACACGGGTGCCTGCCCTCGGACTGGCCTTCGATTCCCTTTACATCGGCGGCGGGACGCCATCGCTGCTTTCGCCTGCAGACGTGGCAGCGGTTCTGGCCGCCGCCCGAGACGCGTTTAGCTGGCAGGCCGGGGTGGAGATCACCCTCGAGGCCAACCCTGCTACCCTGACGACCGAACGGCTGGCCGGCTACCGGCAGGCGGGGGTCAACCGGCTTCACATCGGTGTTCAATCCTTCCAGACGCCACACCTGGAATGGCTTGGCCGGCTGCATTCCACCGCGGCGGCTCGTCAGGCCCTCCAGTTGGCTATGGCTGCAGGCTTCGACAACATCGGGCTGGATCTTATTTACGGCATCCCCGGGCAGTCTTCCGAAAGCTGGGGTGCGGACCTGGAGGAGGCAACAGCGCTGGGGGCCGCGCATATTTCCTGCTACATGCTGAGTTTTGAACCCGGCACCCCACTGGACCGGCGCCGTCGTGAAGGTAAAATCAAGCCGGCATCCGCGGAAGCGGTCAGCCGTCTATATGAATTCACGGTCGCCTTTCTGGCGGCCAACGGCTACGCCCAATACGAGATTTCCAACTTTGCGCGTTCTGAGAAGGGCAACGACCAGCGCTGGCGCTCCCGGCATAATCAAAAATATTGGTCCGGCGCCCCCTACATCGGCCTGGGGCCCGCCGCCCATTCATTCGTCGGCCGTCAGCGGTACTGGAACCATCGCAGCCTCAGGCGCTATCTGGGCGACTTGGCGGTCGGGCGGCAGCCCGTCGCCGGTCGGGAGACCCTAAGTCGCCTTCAGCGCCAAATCGAGGCGATTTACATCGGTCTGCGCACCACTGCAGGGATCGACGTCGTGCGCTACAACCAGGACTTCGCGCCTTCGTTTGAAAAACAATTCGATGCGCTTTTAAAACGGCTTGTTCAGGCCGGTCTGGCAGCGTTCACCCCGCAGCGCTGCGCCCTGACCCGCCGCGGGATGCTGCTGCTGGACAGCATCGCGGACCAGTTTGTTTCGTGTTTGTGACTGCGCCGCGCGGAGCGCCGCTACCGCTGTGACCGGCCCTGTCAAAGAGCGGAAATCCAGGCGCCGGGGTCCACTAGGCGGGCAGGTGGGCTTCTCCGCAGCGCCGGCCCAGCAAAAAAGGGCAGCCGCGCGCAAGCAGTTGCCCTTTTGTGACAGCCGGTGGCCGCCGCGGTCAGGTGGACAGCGTCTTGATCAGGACCCCGAGGTAAAAGCGGGCGTGGCTGATAGGGGCCGCCATGTTGGCGCGGTGGTTGGCCAGGATGCCGTCCAACTCGCTGTCGGTGATGATCCACGGGTCGATTTGGGTGGCATGGTGGCACCATTCGATCGCGTGGTGCAGGATTTCAGTGGCGCGGCGGGCCTCCAGGGTTTTGAGGTACTCTTCGTAAATAGCTTCCAGCATGACCCCCAGGGCGCTGGCCACCCCTTGGGCGTAGAAAAAGTAGTTGTCGGCGTCGAAAAAGCTCACCGGGTCACCACCCTTTTCCTCAAATTTAGCCAGATTTTCATCACAGCTGCCCAACAGGTCCTCAAAGGCCGCCAGCAGCGGGATCAGGTTGTCGGTGCGGGTGTAGAAGGTGGCCTTGTTTTTTTCGAGCTTGGCCTTGTAGCTGCGCAGATCGTCCAGGGCCTCATTGTACTTGGACTCCGGTGAGGGTAGCCAGTAATCTTCCGCCCTGAGCATCAGCCAGTTCATGGCGTTTTCAAGATCCGGGTCGAAGGCGGCGGTGGTGCCCGTCCGGGAGATGCGCTCCGTCAGGGTCGTGACCGCCCGGCGGGTGACTTCCAGGACCCCGAGCTGAAAATTGTTGACGTTGTCGGTAAAGTTAAGGATGTCGTTGGGCCGCCAGCCCCAGAAGCGCTTGTTGAGTTCATAATCCAGGGGGGTGATGATCGCATCCACGAACAGGACCCCGGGGGCCAGGTCGTGTTCCTGCGACGCAGTGTCCACCCCGTGGGGGGCCGCTTTGCCGCTCGCGCTGTCGCCGGTCTGATGGTCCGCCTTGGCGGATTGGTTATGGGAAACTTCCGGGGCTTTTGCCGTTTCGTGGGGGGCTGTGGGCGGGGGAGTGGGTGTTCCAGAGGCGGTCACGATTTTTTCTTCGGGCGCCGCCGGCGGGCGGCGTGCTTCATGGCTGCCGGCAACTTCTCCTGGCGCGCGGATCAAAGCGGCTGCGGGGTCATGCCCGGCCGAATCGCCGCGGGTTTCGGCAACAGTCGCTGTCTCGGGGCCGGTGGGGGAGGACGGGGCCTCGAATGACCCCAGAATCGTTCCGATTACCCACAATACCACCCCCAGAAAGAGGATTCCCAAAAAAATTCGTTTGGCAGCGAAGCTTTTAAATGGATCCATTTTTACCCCTCAGCGTGGCCCTAAAGACCCAAAATGGCTCAGCAAAATAACGAGTTACCCCCTCCTCAGCTTACGGATGTCGCCGATTCGAATCGTAACGTTTTTGGTGTCGAAATATTCGATTAAAGGTATCACATATTTACGTGAGGCGCCAGTCATATCCTTGAACTGCGGAGTCGAGATTTCGCCTTCTTGGTTGAGAAAGACCACCAGTCTTTCCTTCAACCGTTCGAGGTTGTGGGTGTGGAAATACAGGTCCTCTTTGACCTTGACCAGGGAGCCTTCATCCACCAGCAGGCTGAGGACATCCCGGGCCTGGGCCGGGGTGACCTCCAGGTTCTGGGCAATCTCCTTGAAATAGGGGGGCTGAAGATCGCTTTTCAGGTAGATATCGAGCAGTTTGTGGCGTACGTCGGCCTGATCGATCCCCAAGGAAACCGTGTGGCCCGCCAGTCGGACGGTTTCCTCGGCCTGGGCGATTTCATTGTCGCGGAGCATCTGGTTGAGCAGCAAGGTGAAAAGCTTGGGGCTCAGGCGGGGGAATTTGGATTTGAGTTCCTCTTTGGGCATCCCGGCCTTGAGCGGGTTTTTCTGGTGGTAGCGCTCTAAGTTCCCCAGGGCCTCGGTCTTCAGCTTCTCATAGGTCGCCTGATGGATGAAAAGCCGGTTCTCCTTGTCTACCTGGATCACGGCGCGCGAGGAAAGCTGTGTCTGCAAAAGGGTGGTAAGATGCTTGTCGGGGAGGTTGGTCATGAGTTTGAGGTCGGCAAAGGAGACTCCTTCATACCCGGCGGCATCGATCAGGTAAGCCAGAACCTCCGCGGGATCGGCGCTCATAATACGGCGCAGGCCTTCGATCACCTCGGGCCGCAAGCGCTTGTGCTTGTGGGGGATAGGATTGACGATGTGGCCTCCGCCGATGGTGCGGACCGGGGAGTAGCTGCGCACCACGTAGCGGTCGTTCCGTACGCCGGTCACCGGTTCGTCCAGGCGCAGCTGTGCCACGGTATCCTCTCCGGGGGCCAGCTCGTCCCGGTCCAGCAGCACGAGGTTCCCCAGGACCTCGCTTGTGCCGGCGTGAAATCGCACCCGCGTTCTGGATTTCAACGGCTTTTCGTTGCTTTCCAGAAAGTGCAGCGCCACGTCCAGCATATAGCTGGGCTTCAGGGCCCCCGGGGTGGAGACCACGTCACCGCGATTTACCGCGGTCTTGTCCAGGCCCTGAAAGTTGATCGCGGTGCGCATGCCGGCGCGGGCCTCGTTGACGCTGGCGTTGTGGACCTGGATGCCGCGGACCTTGGAGGTGATCATCAACGGGTAGATCATGATGGTCTCGCCCACGCTCACATTTCCCGAAACCAGCGTGCCGGTGATGACGGTGCCGAAGCCTTTCATGCTGAACACCCGGTCTGCCGGCAGCCTGAAAAGACCGGTGGACGGCCGGTCGTGAACCGCCGCGGCGATTTCGTCCAGAACCTTGATGAATTCCGGGAGCCCTTGACCCGAAACCGATGAAACCGGCACCACCGGGGCGCCTTCCAG
>JAABRJ010000476.1 GCA_011390985.1 Desulfobacteraceae bacterium | reverse complement strand
TCCAGGAAGGTGCCCTCGGCGAATTCCATGATGTCCTCCTGGGCCAGCTCCAGCCACTCCTCGTCGACCATGTCGATCTTGGTCAGCGCGATAAAGCCGTGCCGAATGCCCAGAAGCGTGCAGATCTCCATGTGTTCGCGGGTCTGGGGCATCACCCCCTCGTCGGCCGCAATCACCATCACCACGATGTCAATACCGGTGGCGCCGGCCACCATGTTCTTGATGAACTTTTCGTGCCCCGGCACATCGACGATGCCCACGTGCTGACCGCTGGGGAGGTCAAGCGCTGCGAACCCCAGCTCGATGGTGATGCCGCGCAGCTTTTCCTCTTTGAGGCGGTCGGTGTCGGTTCCGGTAAGGGCTTTAATCAGGCTGGTTTTACCGTGATCGATGTGTCCCGCGGTACCCAGGATAATCTGTTTCAATGCGGACGCTCCCCTCTGTCGTGGGTGTTTCCGGTAAAAGGCCAGTTTCGGGATGCTGTGGCGGCCAGGCTTGGATGGGCGCCCAAAGAATCTTTTCTCGGGGTTGGTGCTGATAAAAATTCGGGTTCAGGGGGTGCCACCCGCGTGGCGGGATGAAGTGCGCCGGGCATAAGCCGCAGCCATCGCGGGACAAGCGCCAAGGCAGGCGGGTGGGGTTTTGACGCAGCCATCAGATTTTGGGGGGCCGGCTTCGCAGGTAATCCAGAAAATAGGCCATGCCCAGGAAAAAGAGCCCCAGACCGATGGTAAACGGCAATCGGAAATTGGTGTAAAACGAGCGCGCCAGTACCACCGCTAAAACCGAGCTCATAATAAATCGTAGCAGAAAACCATAAAATTTGTTCATGGGTGAAATCCATTCAGGCAACCGCAACGGGTCAAAATTTTGACGGCCTAAAAAAGCACCAAAACCCTGCGCCGCCCGGCGGCCCGGCCTTTTTGGGGAAACCGCATCCATGGGTTTTTGGGGGCCGAAAACAAAATTCGAAAACCGCTGCATGATACGTCTCTCCGGCGTATCAGCAGACCAGGCGGCCTGAGGCTGTCGAAGCAGTCGGCCATCGGCGTATCAGGCTAAAATTGTTTGAAAAACGGATGATACATCAAAGAATTGAAATATTATACGAGAGTTCGGCTACCGTCAATAGGCTTGCTGGGCAATTGGGCAGCGGTATCTTAAAAAACGTCGGCCCTCAACAATTTCCTTGAAAAGTGCCGACCGATTTGGTAGGAAGATTTGCTCGTTATGGTGGGTGTAGCTCAGTTGGCAGAGCCCCAGGTTGTGGCCCTGGTTGTCGTGGGTTCAAGTCCCATCACTCACCCCATCTCAACACCTTCGGGACCATTGCGGCAGCCGCCGCACCCATGGTTCCCCGCCTGATGCGCCCGTAGCTCAGCTGGATAGAGCGCCGGACTTCGAATCCGTAGGCCGGGGGTTCGAATCCCTCCGGGCGTACCAATTAAATCAAGGGGTTACAGTGATGGTGCTGTAACCCCTTTTTTTCTGTGTGTGAATCCGTGTGTGAAAATTCTCGGAAACCATCATCCAGGATTTCCATTGAATGGCGCTCGCCCTCGCCAACGGAGTGTAAATAGATCCCGTACAGATTGAGCCTGTGGTAGTTCTGCCAGAGACGCTGACAACCGCCATATGCCGTCGTTTCGGAGTTGACCCCGATCGCTATGCAGTTCCAACGGCTTCGGTTCAGACCC
>JAABRJ010000475.1 GCA_011390985.1 Desulfobacteraceae bacterium | reverse complement strand
GCATTGAGGCTGCGGCCGTTTGGGGCGGTCAGAAACATCTCGGCCTGGTGGGGCTCGCCGTCCTGCAGGCTGTGTTCGATCGGGCTCTGGCAGCAGGGCTTGCGCGCGAAGCTGAAGAGGTCGAAAAAGTCGATGCCCGTCTCCTCGCCGAAATCCTCCTTGAAGCGCCGGTTGACCGCCGTTATGCGGCCTTTGCGGTCCAGCACGGCGATGTGGCAGGGCACCTCGTCGAACAGCATTTCATAGCGCTGGCGGGTGCGCTGCAGCTCCAGTTTGATGTCCTTGATTTCCTTGCTGCCGGTGGCGACTTCGAGAACCAGGTCAACCTCGCCGTCGTCGTTATAAATCGGGGCGCAGTGGACGATCATCGGCACCTTGCGGCCGCTGCGGTAGCGGGCCGTCGCGCGGGTGGTGAAAACGATCTCCGAGCGCATGCTGATGGCCACGGGGCAGGTCTCGGCCTTGCCCGCGTCGCCTTCGTAGATCTCCCAACTGCGGGTCCCTAAACGGTGGCCGAAATGGCGGTTGAAGATGGGGTTGGTGGCCACCAGCCGGAGATCGCGGTTGTGCAGGGAGACGAAATAGGGCGTCTGGTTGAAGTATTCCACCCCGCCCTCGACGTCGCGGGCCAACAGTCCGATAAAATGCGACACCTTGTCGACGACCTGCTTGACGGCCAAGAAGCGTTCGGTGTCCACCCGCTCGGCCAGCCGGGCCTCGATCTCGGCCGCGCGCCTGTTTTCCAGCGCCTCCGACCGCCGTTGAAGGCGCATAAGGCGCAGACAGCGCTCCACGGCGGCCACCAGGGCCCCGGCGCCGGCGTCGCGCGGCAGAAAGGCGGCGGCCGCATGCCCCAGGCGTTCCACGGCGGCGGCCCACGCGTCGGGTGAAGCCAGGATCACCAGCTGCGGCGGCGGTGAGAGCGAGCTGAGACGCGCCAGGTGCTCCGGGCTGAGCAGGTGCTCTTCGGCCATCACGACCGCCGGCGGCTGACCGGTGATCGCGCTGACGGCGGATTGCGCATCGCTAAAAAGCTCGATCCCGCTGCCGCCCAGCGCGGCGGCCAGTCGGCGGCGGTCAGTTGCGGCGGCCGCCAGCACAAAAATGGTATTTTCCATCATGCGTGTCCCGTTAATCACCCCGGGCGGTGCTGTGTAAGGGTTTCAATCGCGGGTGGACCCGATTCCGGCCGCGGCGCCCGGCGGCGCAAGGCCACTCACGGGGTGCCGAGCCGGTGCGGCGGGTGGGCCGCTGCGCTTGCGCGGAGATAGTCCTGCAGGGCATCGCGGGTGCTGGAAAAGGCTATGTCCTGCCAGGGAATCTCCTCCGGCGCGAACAGGCGGGCATCCAAAGCCTCGTCGCCCGCCTCCAGTCGGCCGCCGACGACCTCGGCCGCGTAAACCACCACCACGGTGGTGACCTGGGGATAGGAATAGACCCCCACCAGGGGGCCGATGGCCACCCGCAGGCGCACCTCCTCCCAGGCTTCACGGGCGGCGGCGTGGGGCACCGGTTCGCCCACATCCACAAAGCCTCCGGGAATCACCCAGCGGCCATAGGCCGGGGGGATGGCGCGCCTGAGCAGCACGATCCGGTTTTCAATCCGGATGATGGCGCACGCGGCGATCTTGGGGTCGAGGTAGAGCACGAAGCGGCACGCCCCGCACCGCAGGCGCGGCGGTTCGCCGGGTTTCAGGCTGGCGAGCGCCAGCGGGCCGCCACACTGGGGGCAGTAGCGATAGGTTTGGGTGCGTTGCATTGGGCGGGCGTCTTCCTGTTCGTGGTCTGAGGCGGCGGCCGGCGGTTTGTTCAATAATGCCATCATCATATACCGACAAAGGCGAGGATTGCAAATCTTCGGTTCGGTCCGCGGTTTCGCGCTGCATTTTTTCCGTCAGGGGCAGGCTTGCATCCCACCGGTGTGTGGTGATATGTGCTCTGCGCGGTATAAGCCGGCCTGGGACTGATTTCAAGCGTTGTCCGGTTTGAATTTGAAGCCGGCGGACTTATATTCTACCCGTAATTTGCAAGGCGACGGCTTTACGGGGGCCGCCCGAGTCATCGCTGGGGAAGACGATCATGACAAAAAACCCGTTTGACCCGCCTGCACCCCGCGGGCCCCAAGAGGCCCGCCGGGGGACAACCGAATCGCGCCTGGCTGGCCTGCGGGACCAGATCGACGCGATCGACCGCCGGATCGTCGGGCTGCTGAAGGATCGTCAGGCGGTGGTCGAAAAGGTGGTGACGCTCAAGAAGGCCGCCCACCTGCCGGTGTATCACCCGGCCCGGGAAGAGAACCTGATTTCCGAGCTGCGCGCCCAGGCGGATTCCAATGGCCTGGACCCCGATTTTGTCGAAGAACTCTACCGCCGAATCATCCGGCAGTCACGGGTGGCTCAGACCGCTAGACTCTCCCGGAAGGGGGTCCGGCCCGGCGCCCGAATTCTGGTGGTGGGCGGCGGCGGCAGCATGGGGCGTTATTTCGCGCGCTGGTTTGGCGACGCCGGCTACCGTGTTCGCACGCTGGATCGCAACGACTGGGCGGCGGCAGCGGAGCACTGCCGCGAGGTGGAGCTGGTGCTGCTGTGCGTTCCGATCGACGTTACGGCCACGGTCGCCCGGCAGTTGGGGCCTTATCTGCCGTCGCAGTGTGTGCTGGCCGATATCACCAGCCTCAAAGCCGACCCTCTGCAGGCCATGCTCGCGGCCCACCAGGGGCCGGTGCTGGGTCTGCACCCCCTTTTCGGACCGACCACTTCCAGCATGGATAAACAGATCGTGGTGGTCACCCCCGGACGCATGGAGGATGCCTGCCAATGGGTGATCGAGCAGTTCACGGCATGGGGCAGCATCGTGGTGCATGCCACCCCGGCGGAACACGATCACATCATGGGATTTGTCCAGGCCCTGCGCCATTTCGCGACCTTTGCCTTCGGCCAGTTCCTCTGCCGCCAAAATGCGAGTCTGAACCGCTCGCTTGAATTTTCGAGCCCGATCTATCGTCTGGAACTGGGGATGGTGGGGCGGCTTTTCGCCCAGGAGGCCGAACTGTATGCCGAGATCATATTTGCCACCCCGCAGCGGCGGGAGATGTTGAAGGACTATATCGTTTCCCTCAGCAGCAACCTGGAGATGCTCGAAAAAGGGGATAAAAACAAATTCTGCGAGGAGTTCAGGCGGGTTTCCGAATGGTTCGGGCCCTTCGGGGAACAGGCCATCCGCGAAAGCTCCTATCTGATCGACAAGTTGATCGAAAGGTTCTGAGGGCCCCGCGCACTGCGCGGCAGCCGACCGATGGTCCATTGGCCGCCGGAATGGCGCCTACTGCGCCGGCCGGCGGCGCTTTAAGAACGGAACAGGAATTTCAAACATGACGCAAACCGATTTGCAACAGCCGTTGCGCAATATTGCCATTATCGCCCACGTCGACCACGGCAAGACCACCCTGGTGGATGCCATGTTCAAGCAGAGCGGGGTTTTCCGTGAAGGTCAGCAGATGGACGACCGCATCATGGATCGCATGGACCTCGAACGCGAGCGGGGCATCACGATCGCCGCCAAGAACTGCGCCATCGTCTGGCAGGGGGTCAAGATCAACATCATCGACACTCCCGGCCACGCCGATTTCGGAGGGGAGGTGGAGCGGGCGCTGTCCATGGCCGACGGGGCCCTGCTGCTGGTCGATGCCTCCGAGGGGCCGCTGCCCCAGACGCGTTTTGTGCTCAAAAAGACCCTCGAGGCCGGTCTCAAGGTCATCGTCGTGATCAACAAGATCGATCGCAAGGACGCCCGCCCCCCGGCGGTCCTGGATGCCGTCTATGATTTGTTCATCGACCTGGAAGCCAATGAGACCCAGTTGGACTTTCCCTACCTGTACGCCATCGGACGCGACGGGGTGGCCATGGCCGCGCCCGACGCGCCGGCACGGGGCCTCGAGCTTCTGTTTGAAAAAATTATCGCCGAAATTCCTCCGCCGGCCTGCAACCCCGAGGCCCCTTTCCAGATGCTGGTATCCGATCTGGGGTACTCGGATTACCTGGGGCGTCTGGCCATCGGCAAGGTGGTCAGCGGCGTGATCCGGCGCCGTGACAGTCTGATCTGCCTGGGGGAGGACGGCGCTCCCCAGCCGCTGAAAATCTCGCGGCTGCAGGTCTACGAAGGCCTTGTGCTCAAGGACGTCACCGAAGTGCCGGCAGGCGACATCGTGGTTCTGGCGGGGATCGAGAACGTCAAGATCGGCGACACGATCTGCACCGGCGAAAACCATCGCCCCCTGAAACGCCTGCGGGTGGATGAGCCCACGGTTTCCATGCGCTTTTCGGCCAACACCTCGCCGTTTGCCGGCCAGGAGGGATCCATTGTGCAGGCCAGCAAGATCCGCGAGCGGCTGTTCAAGGAAACCCTCCGCAACGTGGCCCTGCAGCTCGAGGATACCGACGAGCGCGACACTTTCCTGGTCAAGGGGCGCGGCGAATTTCAGATGGCGATTCTGATCGAGACCATGCGGCGGGAAGGATTTGAACTGGCCGCGGGGCGCCCGGAGGTGATATACAAATATAAGGATGGCCGCAAGATGGAGCCGATCGAACATCTGCTGGTGGACTGTGACGACCGCTTTCTGGGGGTCGTGACCGAAAAACTGGCCATCCGCAAAGGGCAGATGACCAATCTGGTCAATCACGGCACCGGGCGGGTGCGCATCGAGTTCTCGGTTCCGTCGCGATCGCTGATCGGCTATCGCGACGAATTTCTGACCGACACCCGCGGCACCGGCATTCTGAACAGTTATTTCTCCGGCTACGAGCTATTCCGGGGAGAGTTCCCCTCGCGCTTTACCGGCTCGATCGTGTCCGATCGCAAGGGCAAGGCGGTGGCCTATGCACTTTTCAACCTCGAGCCGCGCGGGCAGATTTTTATCGTGCCGGGCTGTCCGGTTTACGAAGGCATGATCGTCGGGGAGCACAACCGCGACAGCGACATCAACGTCAACCCCTGCAAGGAGAAAAAGCTGAGCAACATGCGGGCGGCGGGAAAAGACGACAACGTGATTCTCTCACCGGTCAAACCGATGACCCTCGAGCGTGCGATTCACTTCATCCGCCGGGACGAACTGGTGGAGGTCACGCCCCACAGCATCCGTCTGCGCAAGGCGGTTTTGACGGCCCAGCAGCGCTACCAGCAGCGCGGCGCCCAGTTTAAGCAGGAAAACGGCGCATGAGGCGGGTTGCGCACGGCGCTGGGGCGGTCGGGGACTGCCGCCCGGCGGCCTTCAACGCGGATGGCGCGCTGCCTTGACGGAAGAGTCTTGAAATGAACTGGTTCTGCGTAAAATCAGCCCTCGTTTGGATGGCGCCGATCATCCTGGCCGCCGGCCTGCTGGCTGTTGGGCCGGCCGGCGCCGCCACCGGCGAAACGGTGGCGACGGTCCTGCGCGAGGTGTTGCAGAGTTCGGCCGACGTCCGCAAACTGTGGGTCGGCTGCGAGCGCATCCACGCCGGCGAGGATCTGGTCGCATTTTACCGCGACCGCGCCTTTGCCCCGGTCTGGGTGCAAGCCGGCGGGCCCAGCAGCCAGGCGCGCGAATTCGCGCTGGTTCTGGCCGATGCCGGGCGCCACGGCCTGATCCCCGGCGAATATCATTACGACTGCATCCGGGACTGGCTGACCCATTTCCGGCGCGGCGATCAGGCCCTGCCCTCGGGCTACGCGCTGGCCGGATTTGACATTGTGATGACGGACGCCTTTATCACCTTTGCCTCGCACCTGGTGGGCGGCAAGGTCGACCCCGAGACCATTTATCCCCAGTGGGTCGCCCGCAAGCGCCCGCTGGCGGTGCTCGAGGTCTTGGCGGAACTTGACACCCATGGCAGCATCGAGCGTCTGCTGGCAGCGCTGGCCCCGGTTCACCCCGACTACCGGCGACAGGTGGCCGCCGCCGAAGAGCTTCGCCGAGTTGCGGCCGCCGGCGGCTGGCCCGGCCTGCACCCCGCAAAAACCCTGCGGCCCGGCGACAGCGACCCCGAGGTCCGAAAGCTGCGGGAGCGGCTGGCGATCAGCGGGGATCTCAGGGACCGCAGCCAGCCGGAGGCCTATTTTGACGCCGGTCTGGAGGTGGCCGTCGTCCGCTTTCAGCGGCGTCACGGCCTGGCGGCCGACGGGGTGGTGGGGCCGGCAACCCTGCGGGCGCTGAATGTACCTGCCGATCAGCGTCTGGCGCAGCTCTTGCTGAACCTGGAGCGTTGGCGCTGGATCCCCCATGACCTCGGCCAGCGCTACATCCTGGTCAACGCCGCGGATTTTTCGCTGATTGCGGTCGAAGAGGGCGTGCTGCGCCTGGCGATGCGGGTGATCGTGGGCGAAGCTTACCAGAAAACCCCGGTTTTCAGCCGGGAAATGCGCTACTTGGAGATCAACCCCTACTGGAACGTGCCCGACTCGATTGCACTGGAGGAATTTCTGCCCAAGATTCGCAGGAATCCCGCTTTCATAGCCGCCAACAACTACCAGCTGCTCTCCGGCTGGAGCCCCGACAGCGTCGTCATCGACCCCGCCAGGGTGAATTGGAGCGCGGTCGGCGCCGGCCGTTTCCCTGGCCGCCTGCGCCAGCTGCCCGGCCCGTGGAACGCACTCGGGCAAATCAAGTTCATGTTTCCCAACCCCTTCAATGTCTATCTGCACGACACCCCCGGGCGCAGCCTGTTCAACCGCCAGCAGCGGGCCCTCAGCCACGGCTGCATCCGGGTGGAAAAGCCCCTGGAGCTGGCGGCCTTCGTTCTCGAAGGAACCCCGGGTTGGGACCTGGCTGCGGTTCGGGCCGCGGTCGACGTCGGCGCCCGGCAGACGGTGCGGCCCGTGAAAGACTGCATGGTGCACCTGCTCTACTGGACCGCATGGGTGGACGCTGACGGAACGGTGAATTTCCGGGAGGACATCTATGAACGCGATGAGGTGTTGTGGGCGGCGCTGAATCGTCAGCCAATAGACCGGGGGGGCGATGCGCCTGTACTGCGGTTAAGCGATGCGACGGACCGGGAGCTGGCGGCCGAAATGCCTACCAGGAGCGAACCGGCCCGACATCCACGTGAATGAATTCGTTGTAACGGCCGACCCCGCCGGCCTTCAGCTGCTGGGCCGCCTGGTGGATGCTGGCCAACGCAACGCCCTCCAGGCGGATGTCGGCGGCCATGCCCTGAACGTGGTAGCTGTTCTTGGCCACATTGCTGCTTTTTTGGCGCAGCAGGCGGTTGTAGTCCTCGGAGCGGAACCCCGAGATAAGCTCGAAGCGGCGGTCATGGGCACCGAGCTTCTGCCGCAGGCGATCCAGGAGAAGGTAGAGGCGGGGGTTGATGGGGTGCACCTTGTTGGTGTGGTGGCAGCGGAAGAAGTGGTTCAGGCGGCTGAGGGCTTTGGGTTCAAACCCGCCGCGTTTGGTGAGGTAGCGGATCCTCAGGTCCTCGTCGGTGTGCATGTTATAGAGCGCCAGATGCCCCGAGCAGGTTTGAAGCGGCAGGGCCGCGGTTGCTGTCAGGGCGCAAAGGGGCGCGAGGCTCGCCCCCATCGCGCCGGCGATAAACAATTTAAGGGCTTTGCGACGGGTAATACCGCCTTCATTGGATGCAAAGCCTTGGTGGACGAGGCTCTTCGCTTTTGAACGCATAGGCATGTCCGAAAACAGAGGATCTTGAGGGTTAGGGGACTTTAGAGACTTGCTGTAGTTCATTTTCCTCAAAAAATCAACCGCCAATTTTTTGCTGGCGAGACCTGGACGGCGCTGTCGCCGGTTTGCCTCTCCTATCGTCCGTTTAGTGCTCACGCTTAAGGGCCTCGAAAAAAATGACCCAACCTGCTCATGCCGGAGCCTATCATGCCGCTGTATGACCTAAACGAGTTTCTGAGGCTCTCATCCGCCCTCAACTACAACCTGAGCGCCGCCAGTCTGAACCGCTACAACATCCTGACCTTCATCATCCGCGGCCAAAAGCTGGACCCGGATGAAAAGGCGGACCGCGAATACAAGGCCATCGTCATGGAGGCCCTGAGCTATCTCTTCGCGGCTTTCGGTCAGAAACGGCGGCGGCTCGGCCCGATGGCGGTCCTGCACCCGCTGCGGGCGACGGCGCTCTTCGCGCGCTCGGAGAAAACCCTGAATCCCGTCGGGCTCCTGACGGCGCTGTTCCACGACATTTTAGAGGATGTGCAGTCCACCGATTTTGCGGCTCCCCAATGGCGCCAGCTGGAAGGCCAGCTCTGCGCCCTGCTGCAGCGCCTGCCGCCGGCGGCGGAAGAAAGCCTGACCAGCCGCCTGGTGCACCTTACCCGCCGCAGCGACGAATCTTACTTCCGCTACATCGGGCGGCTGCTGGAGAACTCCCGCGGCGACCTGGACACCGTGCGCGTGAAACTTGCCGACCGCCTGGACAACACCCTGGACATGCATATCGTGATGCAGGATCCGCTGGAGGGGATCGATTTTTTCGAAAACCTCTTCCAGATTCTTTTCGTCAACAATTTTAGCGGATACCTGCCCGACCAGGCGCATAGCCCTCCCTTGGAGCTCAACGGCGCCAAGCGGCTCTACCAGCTATTCAAAAACGCGGTTTTGCTGTCACTGATCCGACAAAACGGGGTGGTGCGGGACGACCCGGTGGCCGAAAATATCTTCGATGCGCTCTGCGCCGCCAGCCTGAAGGAAGCGCAGCGCAATTTCATGCACGTGGTCGGCTACCATTTCACCGACACCGGCCAGCAACGCGCCCTGCTGCTGGAGGTCATGCAGTACTGCCACAGCGGCGGAAGCGATCGGGTCACCCGGCCGGACGCGCACCAGCTGCTGGACGGGCTTTTTTCGACCTACTTCGGTCCGGATGCCAAGGGGGTCCGTGATCAGCGGCTGGACGAACTCTACCACAACAAGCCGCTGATGATCTCGGCCGCCATTGGATTTATCGTGATTTTCTTGAGTTTTCTGAACGATCAGCACTATTACGTCAAGGGCATCGGCACCGACGGGATCACGCCCCTCTAGCGCCTTCAGCCGTCCGCGTGCCCGGCCGCGATCAGCCGCGGGCCATGGCCTGTTCCAGATCGGCGATGATATCCTCCGGGGCTTCGAGGCCCACCGACAACCGGATGAGGCCGTCGGAAATCCCGGCGGCCTGCCGCTCGGCCGGCGAGTAGGTGGCATGGGTCATGGAAGCCGGGTGCTGGATCAGGGTTTCACAATCCCCCAGGCTGACCGCCAGCGTGCAGAGGCGCAGGCGGTTCATCATCTGTTTGCCGGCCGTCAGGCCGCCCGTGATTTCAAAGGCGATCATCCCGCCAAAGGCCTTCATCTGACGTCTGGCGATGGCATGACCGGGGTGGCTCTCCAGCCCGGGGTAATAGACCCGTTCGATTTTCGGATAACCGGCCAGCCACTGCGCGATGGCCATGGCGCTCTCGCTGTGGCGGCGCATGCGCAGGGCCAGGGTCTTGATGCCGCGCAGCACCAGCCAGGCGTTGAAGGGGCTCAGGCAGGGGCCGAAGAGATGGGTGTAGTTCTCCCGGATCCGCTCGGTCAGCTTGCGGCTGCCGGCGACGATGCCGCCGATGATGTCGCCATGGCCCCCGAGGTACTTGGTGGCCGAGTGCACCACGGCCTCGGCCCCCAGCGCCAGCGGCCGCTGCAGGAGCGGGCTGGCAAAGGTGTTGTCGACGATCAGGGGAAGGCCGTGCTGCCGGGCGATGCCGGCCCAGAGGGCGATGTCGACGACATCGAGGGTCGGGTTGGCCGGGGTTTCGATAAACACCAGGCGGGTCTCGGAGTCGATGGCCGCCGTGATGGCCGCCGGATCCCCGAAACACGCCGCCGGCAGGAAACGCACCGCAATGCCCCAGCGCTTCAAATGGGTGTTGAAGAGCGCAAAGGTGCCGCCGTAAAGAGTGGCGGCGGCCACAAGGTTTTCCCCGGGCTTGAGCAGGCTCATGACCACCGCTGCGATCGCGGCCATGCCGGAGGCGGTGGCGACGGCGTCTTCGGCGCCTTCCAGGCGCGCCAGTTTTTCCTGAAGCAGATCGACGGTGGGATTGGCCATGCGGGAGTAGACGTAGCCCTCACGGGAGCCGTCGAAGAGGCCGGCGCCGTGGTCCACGTCCTGGAAACGAAAGGTCGAGGTCATGTGGATCGGGGCGACCAGGTCAAGGGTGGGCAACGGGGAGGCGCTGTTGCCGTGGACGGCTTCGGTTTCGGGTGACAGGGGTGTGTGCATTCCGACCTCCGTTCCTGATGGCGGCGCTTTTGCTTTTCAGACCGTCATCGTGCCTGTGGGGTTGATCAAACCGGCATCTGCCTATAGATGAAGAAGCGGTAAGTCAAAAACAAGACGGTTTCGAAAAAAGTTCAAGTTCAAGGCGCGCAAATCTCGAGGAGTGAGGCGTACACCTGTACGTCGCAGCGACTTCGAGATGCAGCGCAACGCAGAAATTGGGCTTTTTGCGGAATCGTCCTATAGATAGGGCTTTATGGGTCAGAAGGCAAACACCAAAAAGGCTGAGGGGCAGGGCGGGGCCGCAAGCGCCGCGCTGATCGCCGCCCGGGGGCTGACCCGCTCCTACGCCCTGGGCGCCAACCCGGTGGTGGGCGTCGCCGGGATCGATCTGACCGTCAACGCCGGCGAGCTGGTGCTTCTCAAGGGTCGGAGCGGGTCCGGCAAAAGCACCCTGCTCTCGCTTCTGGCCGGTCTGGACCGCCCCACCGGCGGAGAGCTCGTGGTAGCCGGGCACGACCTCAACCGGGCGACCCCCGACCAGTTGACCCGCTTCCGACGGGAGGTCGTGGGGGTGGTCTTTCAGTTCTT
>JAABRJ010000474.1 GCA_011390985.1 Desulfobacteraceae bacterium | reverse complement strand
GGAAGTCGTGGGGGTGGTTTTTCAGTTCTTCAACCTGCTGCCCACCCTGACCGTGCTGGAAAATGTCAGCCTGCCGGCGCTCCTGGCCGGCCGCCCGTTTGCGGCGACCCGCAGGCGGGCGGAGGAGCTGCTGGTCTGGCTGGGCATGCGGGGGCGCCTGGACCATCTGCCGTCCCAGATTTCAGGCGGGGAGATGCAGCGGACGGCCATTGCCCGGGCGGTTGTCAACGATCCGGCGATTGTGCTGGCCGACGAACCGACCGGCAATCTCGACAGCCGCAGCGGCCAGGCGGTGCTGGAACTGCTGCTGGATCTCAACCGCCGCTGGGGGCGCACCGTCGTCATGGCGACCCACAGCACCATCGCCGACTCGGCCGCCAC
>JAABRJ010000473.1 GCA_011390985.1 Desulfobacteraceae bacterium | reverse complement strand
GGATGGCAGGGTGTCACCAAGAGGGTGTTGACATTCGAAAAATGATATAATATTTTTTTCGAAAAATAGAAAATTATTTGAATTAAAATTCTATTTTTCGTTTTCACGTCGGTGAGGCTGACCCAGTCAGACACACGCGGCGGCGAATGTCGACCAGTGGCCGGAGATGTCGTTTTTCCTGGGCGCTGCACCCCCGGGGCGCCTGGGGGACCCACACGAGGAGGAAAAAAATGGCGCGAGACACCTGCTATGCAATGCAGGAAGCCCACCGCATGGTGGACATCATCACCACCCCCTGCGAGAACCTCTGTCGGGAGGACTGCCAGCGGATTGCCCGGGAAACGCGCGAAAACTTTGCCAACCACATCAACAAGGGGTTTCTTGAATACCGCAAATCGGTGACGGAGGCCAATGATTTCGCGGTGACCGAATGGGTCTGCAAAGGCTCGATCCTGCGGGACATCCTCGGCCGTGAGTACATCGATATCCTGGGCGGCTATGGCATTTATTCGCCCGGCATCCGGCACCCCAAGATTGTTGCCGCCGTCAAGGCCCAGTTGGACCGCAGCCCCCAGTACAGCCAGGAGATGCTCGATCCCCTGCGGGCGCACCTTGCCAAAGTGCTGGCCTTTCTGACGCCGGGGGATATTCAGTATGGCTTTTTTGCCAACAGCGGCACCGAGGCGGTCGAAGGCGCCATGAAGCTGGCCAAGCTTCACACCGGTAAAAACGGCTTCATCGCGATGCTCAAGGGGTTTCACGGCAAAACCCTCGGGGCGCTGTCGCTGATGGGCAAGTCTGTTTTTCGCGCCCCCCTGCTGCCCTTGCTGGGTGGCGTGCGGCATGTACCGTTCGGTGATGCCGATGCCGTTGAAAAGCAGCTGGCGGCTGCCAAGGCGGTGGGCGACGACATCGCCGCCGTCGTGGCCGAGCCGATTCAGGGCGAAGCCGGCGCGATCGTGCCGCCCGACGATTTCTGGCCGCGGCTGCGTGAGATCTGCGACCACTACGCGGTTCTGCTGATCGCCGACGAGGTGCAGACCGGTCTGGGACGCACGGGCAAGATTTTCGGGGTGGACCACTGGGACGTCGCGCCGGACATCATGTGCCTCGGGAAGGCCATGGGCGGCGGTGTGGTGCCGATGTCGGCCTTTCTCTCGACGCCCAAGATCTGGGCCTGCCTGGAGCCCAACCCGTTCATGCACACCACCACCACCGGCGGCAACCCGCTGGCGTGCGCTGCGGCCCTGGCGCACATCGGGGTCATGCTGGAGGAGGACCTGCCGCGCCAGGCTGCCGAAAAGGGCGCGTACGTGCTGGCAAAGCTCAGGGAACTGCAGGAGCTCTACCCCCACATCCTGCAACAGGTGCGCGGCAAGGGGCTGTTGATCGGGATGGAATTTCCCACCGACCAAACCGGTTACCAGGTGGCTTCAGGGCTTTTCAGCCGCAAGGTCATCACCGCCGGGACCCTGACCAACGCCAAGAACATCCGGATTGAACCGGCCTTGAATATACCTTATAAAATCCTGGATGAGGTGCTCAACCGGTTGGAGGACACCTTCAAAAGCATCGCCTGAAAAACACCCCAGCCGCCTTTTCCTTTTTCAACCCCTTTGCCCCATAAGGAGGCCGCGATGAAGGTAATTCGAGTTGACATGACCACCAAAGCGATCACCGACCAGGCGCTGCCGGCCGAATACGCCGGTCTGGGCGGCCGTGGACTGACCTCCACCCTGATCAACGCCGAAGTGCCGGCCACCTGCGACCCCTTGGGGCCGGAAAACAGGTTGATATTCGCCCCCGGTTATCTCAGCGGGACCACGCTGATCAATACCAGCCGGCTTTCGGTGGGCGCCAAGAGCCCGCTGACCGGCGGCATCAAGGAGAGCAACGTGGGCGGAACGGTGGCCGCGGATCTGGCCAAGTTGGGGATCACGGCCGTCGTGGTTGAGGGCCAGGCGCCGGCGGACGAACGCTATCTGCTCAAAATCGACGGCGCCGGCAAGGCGCAGCTGATCGACGCCGGCGAATACAAAGGCATGCGCACCTACGGTTTCGTGAAAAAAGTCAAGGCGGCCTGCGGCGAGAGAAACAGCGTGACCTGCATCGGCCCGGCCGGCGAGTTCCAGATGGCGATCGCCTCCATTCAAACCACGGATTTTGACGGGCGGCCATGCCGCGCCGCCGGTCGCGGCGGACTGGGAGCGGTGATGGGCTCCAAGGGGCTCAAGGCGCTGGTGGTGGACCAGGGCGGCAAAAACCCGGATACCCTGGTGGACCCCGAGGCCTTCAAGGCCTCCGCCAAGGCCTTTGCCCAGGCGGTCAAGGCCGATGAGTTCAGCGGTGAGATCCTGCCGGAGCTCGGAACGGCCGCGCTGGTGGGCCCCATCAACGAGGCTGGTGCCCTGCCCACCTGCAACGCCACCCAGGGCCAGTTTGCGGGCGCCGACAAGATCAGCGGCGAAACCCTGGCCAAAACCATCAAGGCCAGGGGCGGCAAGACCACCCACAAGGGCTGCGCCAACTGCATCATCAACTGTTCCAACGAATACGTGGACCAAGACGGCGGTTACGTGACCTCCTCGCTGGAATACGAGACCATCTGGTCCATGGGGGCCATGATCGGCAACGACGATCTCGACGCCATCGCCCGGCTGGATTTCCTCTGCGACGACATCGGGCTGGACACTATCAGCACCGGTGTGGCCATCGGTGTGGCCATGGATGCCGGCTACCGGCCTTTCGGCGACGCCCAGAGCGCGATCGCGATGGTCGCGGAGATCGGCCGGGGGACCGCGTTCGGCAAAGTGCTCGGCGGCGGCCCTGGGGCGGTCGGCAAACACTTCAACCACCAGCGCGTTCCCGTCATGAAAAACCAGAGCATGGCGGCCTACGACCCGCGTGCGCTGCAGGGTATGGCGGTCACCTACGCCACCAGCCCGATGGGCGGCGACCACACCGCCGGATGGGTCGTCGACAAGAACCTGGAGGCCTTCGGCGGCACCCTGGACCGCTTTTCGGCCGAGGGGCAGGTGGAAGCCTCGCGCGACACCCAGATCCACATGGCTGCGGTCGACACCGTGGGCCTCTGTGATTTCGCCCAATCCGGTCTGGCCGCCAAGGGGGGATTCGATCATTTTCTGACGATGATCAGCGCCAAGCTCGGTCAGCCGTTCACCAAGGCCGACTGGCGGGACCTGGGCCGCCGGGTGCTCACGGCCGAGCGGGATTTCAACCGCAGGGCCGGCTTCACCCGCGAGGACGACCGTCTGCCGAAAATGTTCTACACTGAGCCGCTGCCGCCCCACAACAAGGTCGTGGTGGTGAGCGCCGAGCAGATGGACCAGACCTTTGATTTCTGATTGCCGGTGATGTGCGAGATTCTGGTCCGGGTCAAGCTTTACGGGACCCTGCACAAGCGCTTGGCGGCCTATGACGCTGAAAACGGCCTGAGCATCGTGCTCCGGGAGGGCGACGGGGTGCAAGCCCTGCTCACCCGCCTGGGCCTCGGGCAAGTCCGTCTGGGGTTTATTTCCGTCGATGGCCGGCTGGTCACGGGCGACGCTCCGCTGCACGACGGGGCGCGGGTCCGCATCTTTCAACCGATTTTTGGTGGGTGAGGCCCGGCGGCATCGGACCGTGGGTGGCAAAACCGATCTTTTTTTGAACGCGTCGCAACCGGTGGACGCAGGTGATCCTCACCCCAACCGACAAGGAGCACCCTACCATGAGCGAATCCCTGAACCCCTTCACCAATGCCCAGCAGCAACTCGACAGCGCCGCCGAGAAGCTCGGCCTGGATGCGGCCACCCATGAGCTGCTGCGCTGGCCGATGCAGGAGCTGAAGGTGACCATGCCGGTCAAAATGGACGACGGGTCGACCCGGATTTTTCACGGTTTCAGGGTGGCCCACAACACGGCCCGCGGGCCGGCCAAGGGCGGCCTGCGCTGGCATCCGGACGAGACCATCGACACCGTCCGCGCCCTGGCGACCTGGATGACCTGGAAAACCGCGGTGGTGGACCTGCCCCTGGGCGGCGGCAAGGGCGGGGTGATCTGCAACCCCAAGGCGTTTTCGATGGCGGAGAAGGAACGCCTGGCGCGGGCATACATGCGGGCCGTGGTGCGGGTGCTGGGCAGCGCCCGGGACGTGCCGGCGCCCGATGTCTACACCACCCCCCAGATCATGGCCTGGATGCTGGACGAGTATGAAACCCTCACCGGGGCGAAACAGCCCGGGGTCATCACCGGCAAGCCGTTGCCGCTGGGCGGCTCGCCCGGGCGGGAGGATGCCACCGGCCGAGGCGGGGTCTATGTTCTGCGGGAGGCCGCCAAGGCCTTCAACATCGATCTGAACGGCGCCACCATGGCGATTCAGGGGCTTGGCAATGTGGGCAAGTATGGCGCGCTCCTGGCCGAATCGATCCTGGGGCTGAAAATCATCGCCGCCGCCGATGAAACCGGCGGGGTTTACAACTCCAAGGGCCTGGAGGCGCAAAAGCTGGTGGATCACGTGGCGATGCATGGGGGGGTGGCCGGCTTTGCGGATGGCGATGCGCTCACCAACGAGGAGCTTTTCGCGGTCGAAGCCACCGTGCTGGTGCCTGCGGCGCTGGAAAATGTGATTACGGAAAAAAATGCGGACACGCTCAGATGCAAGCTCTGCCTTGAGCTGGCAAACGGGCCGAGCACCCCGGAAGCGGATCAGATCCTCGAGGAAAAGGGCATCGCCGTCATCCCCGACTTTTTGGCGAATGCCGGCGGGGTCACCGTTTCGTATTTCGAGCAGGTGCAGAACGCCTACAACTTTTACTGGACGTTGAAGGAAGTCCAGAGTCGTCTGGACGAGCAGATGACCAAGGCCTTCAGGGGGGTCTTCGAGATGCACCAGCGGGAGCAGGTCAACATGCGCAAGGCCGCCTACCTGGTGTCGGTCGCCCGCGTGGCCGAAGCCTGCAAGCTGCGCGGCTGGGTGTGAGGCCGCGTGCCGCTGCGGAGGCAAGCGGCATTAATTGCGGCGGCGGCCGCCCGCCGCCCGCTAAAGGGGGGAGAGAACCCGATCGTGCCCGCCGAAACCATCAGCATGCTGCCGGTCTACCGGTTGCTGCGCAGGATCATGCGCTATCCCGATCTGGTCGAGACCATGCGCGAGATCTTCCTCAAGGCCCTTGCGGCCAAGGGGATCGCGGCCCCCGAAGGCCTGCGGCAGGAGGCCTGCGCCCGGCTCGCCGCCGAAGGCTTTGAACTTACCGAGGCCAACCTCCGGGAATACACCGATCTGCTGATTTGCACGGCCTTTGCCCAGGCGTTCAACGAGCAGGAGATCGAAGACTACATCAACCTCGCCCGCAAGCAGGACCGGTTTCAAAACCTCAACAAGGTCGTCAACATGGAGGGCACGACGACCCGCAAAATCAAAAAAGCGCTCAAGGAATTCTGCGAAATCCCCATGGGCGATCTCTACATCTCGCCCAGCGAGGCCGAGGGGGTGCGGGTCGCCCTGGTCAACCATTTCATCTCCAACCAGCTGCCCTTTATCGGCATCGCCAAGCACCACATCACCATCCGGGATATTGGGGAACTGGCGGATCGCATCATCTGGAACCGGCGCCGGCCCGGTAAAATCGGCGGCAAGTCGGCGGGGATGTTTCTGGCCTACAAGATTCTCGTTCCCAAACTCACCCAAAGCGACCCGGAGATCGAAAAGTTCGTTCGGATCCCCGAGAGCTATTACATCAATACGGGCAATTTCAGCGACTTCATCGACTCCAACGAACTCTACCAGTTCCACACCCAGAAATACAAATCCCGTGAAGAACTCGAAGAGGGCTGCCAGCAGATCGCAGCTCTTTTTCAAAACGCCCAGTTTTCCCCCGATGTGGTCGCCGACTTTCGCGAACTGCTCCAGAAGGTCGGCGAGCATCCCCTGATCCTGCGTTCCTCCAGTCTGCTGGAGGACAACTTCGGCTACGCCTTTTCGGGCAAGTACGATTCGTTCTTTATCGCCAATCAGGGCGACCTCGAGACGCGTCTGAAGGAATTCATCTGGGGCCTCAAGCATGTCCACATGAGCACCTACAATCCTGCACCGATCATTTACCGCCGGGACAACAACCTGCTGGATTTCGACGAAAAGATGAGCGTCCTGGTGCAGAAGGTGGTGGGCCGCCGCTTCGGCGATTATTTCTTTCCGTTTGCCGCCGGCGTGGCCTTCTCTTTTGGCGCCTACAGCTGGTCACCGCGGATTCGCAAGCAGGACGGGATGATCCGGCTGGTGCACGGGCTGGCCACCCAGGCGGTGGACCGGGTGGGGGGCGGGTACCCCCGCATGGTGCATCTCAGCCACCCCCAGCTGCGGCCCGAGGTGGAGGCGTCCCAGATCCTCAAGTACTCCCAGAAAATCGTGGATGTCCTCAACCTTAAAACCGGCCGGCTGCAATCGGTTCCCTTTCAACAGCTGGCCAGGGAGGTCACCCACCCGGATCTTTTTTTCGCGGTTTCCGTCGACCAGGAGGGGCACATGGCAGCCCCGATGTTCAGGGGGCAGGCGATCCCCCCGCAGCGGGCGTGCCTGACCTTCGACAATCTCCTGGCCAAAACGGAGTTCTGTCCACTGATGCGCAAGGTGCTGCGCAAGCTCCAGGAGGCCTACGGCCGCCCCGTGGATGTCGAATTCGTCTGGGAGGGCGGGCTGCTGTACATCGTCCAGTGCCGGTCGCTGGCGCTGCACAAGGAAATGGGCGTGGTGGCGCTGCCCCAGGATCTTCCGCCGGACCAGGTGCTCTTCACCAACGACCGCGTCATGTACAGCGGGGTTGCCGCCAATTTAGAGTATATCGTCTACGTCGATCCCAAGGCCTACGCTCAACTGGCCAGCCATTCGGAGAAGCTCGCCATCGGCCGGGTGGTCAGCCGCCTCAACCGCCTCCTGCAGGACAAGCGCTTCGCCCTTTTCGGTCCGGGGCGCTGGGGCAGCAACGACATCACCCTCGGGGTGCGCGTGGGCTACGGTGACATCAACCACACCCTGGTGCTGGGCGAGGTCGCGTTCGCGGAGAACGGCAGCACCCCGGAGGTGTCCTACGGCACCCATTTCTTCAACGATCTGGTGGAGGCCGGAATCCTTTCGATCGCCATTTTTCCGGACCAGAAGGGCACGGTTTTCAATGAACCGTTTCTGCACCGGGCCCCCAACCGGCTGAAAGCGCTGGCCCCGGAGCTGGCGCCCTACGAGGGGGTGGTGCACGTCATCCATGTGCCGGAGGTCACCGGGGGGTGTTATCTGCAGGTCTTCCAGGACGACGCCGGCCAAAAGGGCGTGGGGTGTTTTCAGGCCAGCTCCGGTTGACGGGGCGCCCGGCTGCAAACACGACCGCAGACCCTCCCCAAAAAACCGCCGCCCCGTCGACACCTCAAGGAGCCTTGCATGACCCACCGACTGATCCTCACCGGCGCCAATGTGGTCACCATGGCGGCCGACCAGGCCCGCGCCGAGGCGCTCGCGATCGAGGGCGGGCGCATCCTCCGCGTAGGCCCCCGGGAGGCCGTGGCGGACCTCATCCAGCAGGGCTGGCCGGTGCTGGATCTTCAAAAACGGACCGTTCTGCCGGGGTTTATCGACACCCATCAGCACCTGATGCTGACCGGTCTGCTGGCAACCGCAATTGCCCTGGATGACGCCGGCTCGCTGGATGAGCTCCTGGAGCGGGTGGCCGCCGGCAGCCGGGAGGCGCCGCCGGGCGCCTGGGTGCGCGCCGGCCGCCTCAACGAGCGGCGTCTGCGCGAAAAACGCATGCCCACCCGGCAGGAGCTCGACCGCGCGTGTCCCGATCGGCCGGTTTTCGTATTGCATACCACCGCCCACACGTGCGCGTTCAATACCCGCGGCCTTGAGCTGCTGCAGCTCCCCGACCATCTGCAGGGCGTTGACCGCGAAGGCGGTCGGCCCACCGGGGTTGTACGCGCCCCGGGGATCCTGACCCACGTGCATTCGGTCATGGCCGGACTGATCCCCGAGGACGTCAAGGTGGCGGCCATGGGAGTGGCGGGCCGCATGGCCCTTGAAAAAGGCATCACCACCCTGCACGCCCTTGACGGCGGGCACCTCGGGCCGGGGGAGACCCAGATAATTCTGGCCCACCAGGAGCGGCTGCCGGTGCGCGTCGTGTGCTACAACCAAAGCATGGATCTGGGGGAGGTCCGCCGGCTGGGGCTGCCGCGGGTCGGCGGCTGCATTTGCGCCGACGGCGCTTTCGAGACGCACACCGCCGCGCTTTTCGAGCCCTACGCCGACGAGCCCGGCAATTACGGCGCTCTGACTTACAGCCAGGAGGTCATGGACCGCTTTGTGCTCGCGGCCCACCGCGAAGGGCTGCAGATCGCGATCCACTGTGAAGCGGAGCGCGCCATCGAGCAGGTCCTGGCGGCGATGGAAAAGGCGCTGCGCGCCCATCCGCGTTCGGACCACCGCCACCGCATCGAACACCTCGAGCTGCCCACATCCAACCAGATCGCGCGCATGGCCGCCGCCGGCATCATGGCGTCCATGCAGCCCGCCTTTATCCCGGCCTTCATCGGCGGCGAGGGCATGCAGGGCTACGCCCCCCTGCTGGGGACGACCCGGCTTCGGCGCTTGCATCCCTACAGGAGCCTGCGCGACCACGGCATCCCGGTCTGCGGCGGTTCCGACAGCCCGGTGACGCCTTACGGCCCCCTTGCCGGCGTCCAGGCGGCGGTCCTGCACCCCAACCGCGAGGAGCGCATTTCGCTCCACGAGGCGCTGGAAATGTTCACCGCCACGGCGGCCTGGAGCGCCTTCGAGGAGGAGCAAAAGGGATCCCTGGCACCGGGCAAGCTGGCCGACCTGGTGGTCCTGGAGCGGGACCCCTTCGCGGTTCCGACCGATCAAATCGCGGCGATCCCTATTGCCCGGGTGTTCGTGGGCGGGCGGGAATTCATATTTTAAGCGGCCAGGCGAGATGCCGTCAGAGCGTTGGGTCCGACCCACCATTGCGGCGCCGGTTTTCAGCAGGACCGTGCGGCGGTGTCCGCCCGGGCGCGCGAAATGCTCTTCGGTGGGGCTTAGCAAGATCGAATGGGGCCGCCTCGCTCGGTTTTGCCTGCGGCAAACGGTCGAAAACGGCCGGATAGGCGTTGATCTTTTGTCGGACCTGGTGTAAAAGAGCGGATGAAAACACCCATTGAACTTGCTGCCCTCACGATTGGCGGTTTGGGTCCGAGGGCTGCCGCCGGACCCACGGGTCGAAGGCCGCCAGCGGGCGATGATAGGAGCATGACATGCGAATTATGGTAGGCTATGACGGATCCAACGCAGCCAAAGACGCGCTCGTATTGGCCAAGAAGCATGCCAAGGCCTTTGAAGCCAAGGTTTTTGTGATTTCTTCGCTGGAGAGAGGCAACGAAGACCAGCTGCCCAAGATTGACCAGGCTGAGCGCGATTTGGAATATGCCAAGAGCTTTTTTGAAAAGGACAACATCCCCTGTGAAACCCACCTCTTGATCCGCGGGCTGAGCCCCGGGGAGGACCTGATTCAGTTCGCCAACGAAAACGAAATCGACGAAATCATCGTCGGCGTCAAGCGCCGCTCCAATGTCGGCAAGCTGATTTTCGGCTCCAATGCCCGCTATGTGATCATGGAAGCCAACTGTCCGGTGGTGACCGTCAAGTAGACCGCTGCCGGCCCGCGGCGTTTTGGTCAAACCCGCTGCCCCTGCAAGGGGATCAGCGGGTTTTTTGTTTGTGCCTTGCATGGCGCGCTAGCCAGGCGCCAGCGGGCCTGCGGCGCCGTTTTCTTCAGGCCGGTGTCTCGAAGCGGTTTTGCGCGCGGTTTTTGACGGCTGTGCGGGGGTCGAAAATGCGGCCGTTCATCGCCACGTAAACCCCCGGGGGCAGCAGCTGCACCGCCATCACGGCGCAGCCGATGTTGAAAACCGCATCGGTGAAGCGGAATCGCGCCGGCTGCATGGCGCCGGTGAGGACGATCACCCTGTCGCGGAGCGCGTGCAGCGCCCGCGCCGTAGCGAGCATCGTGTCGGTGCCATGGGTCACGACGAAATGCCGGTGGGGGGCGGCCGCGATCGTGTCCCGGATCAGGCGGCGGTCCGCGTCGGTCAGATCCAGGCTGTCCTTGCGCATCAGCTGCTGGACCGTGTACGGGATGGTGACGTGGGCCTCGCGCAGCACCTCGATGACCTGGGGGTCGCCGATCTGAAACTCGCTTTGGGCGTCGAAGTAGAGCTTGTCGATCGTGCCGCCGGTGGTGATGATCTGGATTTCCATGGGCCCTCCGGGAGCTTGCTGCCGACCGTCAGTTGGTGAGGCTCTGAATCGGCGCCGGGATCAGGCCGCCGTGGCGGATGAACGGATTGGGGCCTGCGCCGTTGTTGACCGCCATGATCACCGACTCGCCCAGCAGCCCGCCGAAGTAGGCCCGGTCGCCGGCCTTCTTGCCGGGAACCGGGATCAGGCGGGTCGCGGTGGTCTTTTTGTTGATGACCCCGATGGCCATCTCATCGGCGATGATGGCCGACAGGGTTTCGGCCGAGGTGTCACCGGGCAGCGCCACCATGTCGAGGCCCACCGAGCAGACGCTGGTGAGGGCTTCCAGTTTTTCAAGCGACAGGTGGCCCGCGGCGGCCGCATCCGCCGCTCAGCCCGCCCACGTGCGAGCTGGCAAAGGCGCCGCCCTTTTTGACCGCGTCGTTGAGCAGCGCCAGGGCGGCGGTGGTGCCGGGAACGCCGATGGCCAGCAGCCCCAGGCTCTGGAAAATCTCCCCCACGCTGTCGCCCACGTTGGGGGTCGGGGCCAGTGAGAGGTCCACCACCCCGAAGCGGATCTTGAGGAGGTCGGCCACCTCGCGGCCGATGAGTTCCCCCACGCGGGTGACCTTGCAGGCGGTGCGCTTGATGAGGTCCGAAAGCTGGCCCAGGTCCAGGTCGGGGTGAGCGGCGAGGGCGCGGTCCACGGCTTTTCTGACCACCCCCGGCCCGCTGACCCCCACGTTGATCACGGAGTCGGGCTCGCCGATGCCGAGGTAGGCTCCGGCCATGAAGGGCACGTCCTGGGGAATGTTGGCAAACACGCAGAGCTTGGCGCAGGCCAGGCCGTCGCGCTCGGCGGTGCGCTCGGCGGCCGTCTTGATGGCCCGGCCCATCAGGAGGACCGCATCCATGTTGATGCCGGCTTTGGTGGAGGCCACGTTGACCGATGCACAGACGCGCTCGGTTTCGGTCAGGGCCTCGGGAATCGCGGCGATCAGCGCGCGGTCGCCGG
>JAABRJ010000472.1 GCA_011390985.1 Desulfobacteraceae bacterium | reverse complement strand
TTCTTGCCGCTGGTGGAGGTTGAAAAGAAAACCTGCCGCATGGAAGTCAAATCCGCCGGCAAGGGCAAGGGGTTTCTCTACTTCAACGAGGGGGTCCTGATTGATGCCCACTTCGCGGAGCTCAACGGCGAGGATGCGGCCCTGGAGATGGCCGGCTGGGACCGCATCGAAATCCGGTTCGCCGATCTGCCCAAGCGCCGCAGCACGGCGCGGCGCGTCAAAACCGATCTGATGGACATGGCCGGGGCGACCTGGTCGCGCCAGACGTCCACCCCGTCGGCAGCCGCAACGGACGCGGAGGACCAAGACATTTTTGACGAGGTATCCAACCTGATGGACGACTGCAGCCCGGCTGAAGCCCAAGCCCAGTCATCGTCTGCGGCGTCCACGGCCGGGAACCTGGCGGCAGGGGTGAAACCGCATCTGCCCGCAATCCGCAGCATCAAAGGCTTCCGGGCCCTTGCGGTGCTCAACGCCGCCGGTTCAATCCTGCTCGCTGAGGTTGCCGATCAGGGCGTTGATCTGGAACGCCTGGCCGCCGCCTTCAACGATGTCTTCAACCTGGCGGGGGAAACAAGCCCCCAGGAGGGGTTGGGCGAGTGCCGCGAAATGACTTTTCACACGCCCATGGGCGTGGTCCTGATCCTGGATTTCGGCGCGCGCAGCGGCGAAGGTCGCCGTCTCCTGACGCTGACCGACCCCGAGGGCAACTGGTATCTGCTCAGGTCCCGGCTCAACGAAATCGACCCGGGGGGCGGCGCCTGACCCGACGCCCGCCATTCCGCTGGCGGACCGGCCGAGGTCTGTCCGCGGCCCGGCGCCCGGTCGCCATGTGATCCCGCCGCCCAAATTCTTCAGAAACCCTCGCCATCCCCCTGGAACTTCACTGCCCGCAGTGGCGATAAAGTCTCCGCGCAGCGCCCTCCCCGTCGGCTGTGATGGCGCGGAGGGCTTGGAGGCGGGCGCGATCTGGTGTATACCCCCTCCGGCGCGGGGACTTCAGGGGTGAACCATACCGGGTGCAGCGGAGCGCAGGGCTGATGGCCAAAAATTTTAAACTGCTGATCGAGTACGACGGCACCCGTTTTCACGGCTGGCAGCGGCAGAAGCAAGATCGCACCGTTCAGGCGGAGATCGAGGCTGCCCTGGCGGTCATGACCCGACAGGCCATCACCCTCAACGGTTCCGGCCGCACCGATGCCGGTGTGCACGCCCTGGGGCAGGTGGCCAATTTTTGCTGCGACACCCGCTTGACGGCCTCGGATTTTCTGAAAGGGTTAAATCGCCTGCTGTCCGCCGATGTCGTTATCCGCGGCTGCGAATCAGCGGCCACCGATTTCCATGCCCGATACGACGCCAAGGGCAAGACCTATTGCTACCGGATTTTGAATCGCCCGCTGCCGGCGGCCATCGGCCGCCAATACGCCTGGCACATCCGTTCGATGCTGGACTTGACGGCGCTGCAACAGGCGGCCCGGTTTTTTGTCGGTCGCCACGATTTCAAGGCCTTCGAGGGGGCCGGCAGCCCGAGAACCCACACGATCCGCGATCTGCGGCGGGTCGCGGTGCTCCCCGGGGCCGACGGCCGTATTGAGATCACCTTCGAGGCCGACGGTTTCCTGCGTTTCATGGTCCGCAACATCACCGGCACCCTGGTGGCGGTCGGCCTGGGCAAACGGCCACCGGAGGCCGTGCAAGCCATCCTGCGCTCCCGCGACCGGGCCCAGGCGGCAGCTACGGCGCCGGCCTGCGGGCTGTTTCTGGTGGCGGTTCACTACTGAGGGGCCCCGCATAAAAATAATCCCCTCGCCTGAACAAAATAATAAGGATGCTGGTCTCCAGCTGCCGATGGCGGGCTTGATGGGGGTAGGGATGGTGATTCGCTGAAGCGCGTCGGGGATGCCGCGGAACGCCTTGGCTTCAGCCAGCCGGCGATCGCCCGCTCACAGGTTAGCACCCGGTAGGGGGTCGGATCCGGTGGACTCTCAAATTTGACGGGTCGGTATAAGTCTCAGATCAGGCGGGTTCGAAAAAAGGCCGCTAACAGTTGAAGGCTATCCGGTTGGGCCCTCCAAGTCTTTCACGGCCTTCAGAACCGTGTCAAATAGTTCCGCCACATCCCTTTCCTCCAGGCAGGAGAAGGCCACCCGCAGGTTGTGGGCATCGACGGCAATCAAACCGACGCCGTAACGATCCAGCAAATGGCAGCGCAGGGTCTCGGCGTCCACCGTTTTGAGGCGCAGGCACATGAAATAACCCGAGTTGAACGGGTAGGGGGTCCAGGCCGCCTGGTACTTGGGGTCTTCGAGGACCGCTTTGACCCGCTGCGCGCGTTGCTGCAGAATGCGGGTTTTGGCCTGCTTTTCGGCCGGGTATTCGGGGGCCTGCAGCGATCGCAGCAGGATGGTCTGGCTGAGGTGCGCGGCGTTTGAAATGCAGCCGCGGATGGCACCGGCGGTCTTTTTCTCGAGGGCTTCGAAGACCGGACGGCTGTCGCCGCTGATACAGGTGCCGTAGGTGATGAACCCGACCCGCAGGCCCCAGGCGAAGTTTTCCTTGGTGGCGCCGTCCAGCTTGACGGCCATCAGCCGAGGGTGGGCGCTGCACAGACGGGCAAAGAGAGACTCCCGGATGGGTTCATCCCCGTAAAACAGTCCGAAATAGGCGTCGTCAAAGGCGGCCACCACGTTGGCGCCCTTTTCGGCCGTGGCGGTCAGGAAGGCGGCGATCCGCTCGGCTTCCCGGGCAGTGATGGTATAGCCGGTGGGGTTGTTGGGAAAATTCAGTATAACGCTGACCTTGCCGTTTTCAGCCGCTGTGCGCGCTACGCTGTCTTCAAAGGCCGTGTGGTTGAAGCCGCCGTCCGGGGTGAAAAACGGGAAGTGGACCAGCCGGGCGCCCCGGCGCAGGGCCAGTATCAGGTTGTAGTTGCCCCAGAAGAGGTCCGGCAACACCACGGTGTCTCCGGGATCGAGCCACAGTTCGGCAAACGTGCTGACCGCGTGGGTGATGCCGCTGGTGACCACCGGCAGGCTGATGGATTTGCCGGCAAGGGAGCGGTTTTTTTCAAAAAGACCCGCCTTCCAGGCTTCCCGCAGGGCCAACAGCCCAAAAGAGGGGGCGTAGGTCAGGGCATCGGCGGCGGAGATGTCCCCGAGCAGTTTCATCACCGAGTCGAGCTGCATGGTCCGGCCGTTTTCGAGGGCAATCCCGATGGTGGCGTTGATGTGCTTGGCCTTCTGTTTGGCCTCCGCGCTCTGGCTGAGAATCCCTTTGGGGAAGAAAAGATTGCGGCCCAGATCGGAGAGCATTTCCAGGATATGGGGGTTGCCGCTGCGGATGATGTGATTGAGTTCGGTTGCCAGAGGATGCATTTTGGGTTGGGTCCTCGGTTGTTGAGGCTGTGGGCGGGGAAGCCTATCCGGAAAAAACCCCCGCTTTTCGAAAAAAGCGGGGGTGGCTGCGTGCAGAATAACAGGGTTATTTGCCGCCGCGCTTTGACGCTTTCAACGGGTTGATTTTCTGGCTGCTGACCTTGGCCTCTTTGACCAAGTGGGTTGCCAGATTGCAGTTTCCGTTTTTCCACTTTTTCGAGGGCTCGGGGCATGCCACGCAGTACCAGCCGGTTTCAAACTGCTGGGGTCGGCTGCAGCCGTCGCACTGTTCGACAATCGGGTAGCAGTTGCCGCCGTCGTAGGAGCACCCCTTTGCTGTCATGAACGCACAGTCCTGCCCTTTGCGAATGGTAATACAAATCATTTGGAACCACCTCCTTGGGATATACCGAACATAGAAAGGGCCTGGAAACTGGCGTTTCCGGCCCCATTCTTGTTTAAATTCGGCGTTGATAAACTAAATACTCTTAAAGTTTAGCGGGTGTTTTGTCAACAAAAAAAGAAAAGGGGGCCAGGCGGCCGTCCGCAAACCGGCGGAAGGAGGCGCGTGACGGGGAATCGGCCGTATCCCGGGGTGATGGAGAGGCTCAGGTTTTCAGGCGAGGGGCGCCATATCGGCCTACAAGTCTTGGTTGCCGGAAACAGCAGCAACCCGCGGCGGAAAACGGTCTGTGCTCTTTGCGGCACCGGTCGATAGGAAACGCGGGCCGCAGGCGGGCGGCGGTCGCTTGCCCCGTTCAGGCCGGGCTTCTTGAACTGCTCGCTTTTTTCGGCGGGGGTTGCTTTTGGCCTGCCGGCTGGTATACTCGCACTACCCTTACCTGTCGGGATACCCGCCGCCCGTGCGCTATTTCGGGAGCCCCGGCGGGCTGGGCTGACGCCCATCAAGTAAGGTCCCCTGGCGGTTGCCGGTCACCGGCGTCTGCGGCGCAGTCGGCGAAGGCATGTGAGCGCCCCTGATGGGTGTTCGCGTGTCTTTGTCGTTTGCGTGGATGGGGTGAGCTATCGGCCGGGGCAACCCGAAGACGGAGTGAACGGAGGCGGGTCATGCGAAGCATTTTGAAATGGGGGGTGATTGTCGGCGGCGGCGTGATTGCAGCGCTGATCGTGGCCCTTGTGGTGATTCCCAGGTTCCTGGATGTCCAGAAATACAAACCCGTGATCGAGGAGCGCGTGGCCGCTGCTACGGGTCGGCCCTTCGCCCTTGGCGGGGATCTCAAACTGTCGCTTTTCCCGTGGGCCGGTCTTTCACTATCCGATCTGCGTCTGGGCAATCCGCCGGGGTTTGCTGAAAAGGACCTGCTGGTGGTGGAGGGCTTTGACGTGCGGGTCAAACTCCTTCCCCTGCTCTCACAAGACGTTCAGGTCGAGCGCTTTGTCCTCAAGGGGCCCCGGCTGGTTCTGGAGCGCCTGGAAAACGGTAGGGGCAACTGGGAGGGCATCGGGGCGGCGAACAAGAGCGCCACGCCCGCCACGCCCAAGGAAAGCCAAACCGCCGCATCCGGGGCAGGCCAGCTGCCGATCAAGTCCCTGATGGTGGGGGAGTTTGCCGTTACAGGCGGCAGCGTTCTGTGGATCGACCACACCAAGCCCGAACGCCGTGAAATCACGGATTTTAACCTCAGGCTCTCGGATGTTTCCCTGGATAAACCCATCGGGGTGGTCCTTTCCGCCCTGCTGGATGCCAAACCCCTCTCCCTGGAAGGGCGGGTGGGTCCGTTGGGGCCGATGCCCGGCAAGGGGACGGTCCCGATCGACCTGGCCGTGACGGCCCTGAAAGCGGTCGACCTGACGGTCAAGGGGCGTGTGGTGGACCCGGTCGACGCCCTGCGCTTCGATCTGGCCGTGGCCTTGGCCCCCTTCAGCCCGCGCAAACTGTTCGAGACGTTGGCGCAGCCCTTTGCGGTTCGAACGGCGGATCCCAGCGCGCTCCAGAAAGTGGGTCTGAAGGTCGAACTGCAGGGTGACACCCGGGCTGTGAGCGGCCGCAACGGTCGGCTGGAGCTCGATGACGCCGTGCTGGTTTTCGATTTTGACGCAGCTGAATTCGACAAGCCGAAGGTAGGCTTCAACCTGGAAATCGACCAAATCGACCTGGACCGCTACCTGCCGCCGGCTGAAGACAAAAAACAAGCTGCCGCCGGGGCGCCCGGCGGTGAAAAGGGGGCGGTCAAGCCCGCGCCCGACTTCAGCCCCCTGCGGCGCCTGGTGCTCGACGCAAGCGCCAAAATCGCGGAACTCAAGGCCGCCAAGGCCCGGGTCCAGGATCTGAGCCTGCAGGTCACCGGCCGCAACGGTGTTTTCCGGCTGAACCCCCTGACCCTCAAACTCTACCAGGGAGACCTGGCCGTCAATGGCACGCTGAGCCTCCAGACCGATACGCCGCGCACCGATCTCGCGCTGCGGATGAAGGATGTCCAGGTCGGCCCGCTGCTCAAGGACCTGAAAGGCACGGAGGTTCTCACGGGCACCACCCGGGCGGAGATGGCGCTGCGGATGGCCGGCATGGATGTCGCGGCCATCAAACCGACCCTCAACGGTAAGGGCAGCCTGGTTTTCAGCGACGGGGCCGTCAAGGGGCTCGATCTGGCCGGCATGGTGCACAACGCGAAGGCCGCCTTCGGCCTGGCAGCGGCCGCGACAACCCGCCCGCAGACCGATTTTAGCGAGCTGAAGGTGCCCTTCACGCTGGACAACGGGGTTTTCAAGACCCCCGCAACAACCCTCCAGTCACCGGTGCTGCGGGTGCTGGCGGCCGGCCAGGCGGACCTGGTGCGTGAAACCCTCGATTTCCGGATCGAGCCCAAATTTGCGGCGACCCTCAAGGGGTCGGGTGACGCGACCGACCGAACGGGGGTCACGGTGCCGGTGCTGGTGTCGGGCACTTTTGCCAAGCCGTCCTTCCAGCCGGACCTCAAGGGCCTGGCGCAGCAGCACTTCGGTGAGGACCTCAAGGATATCCAACAAAAGCTGAAAAAGGGCGAACTTAAAAAAGACGATCTTAAATCTTTGGAAAAGAAAGCCAAGGGGATCCTGGAGGGCCTGCCTTTCGGCAACTGACCGCTTTTTGCCGGTCCATCAATTCTTGCGGCAAGGAATTTTCATTCATGGTTACCCAACAAGCGGCTGATGTCATCAGAATCGAGGCCGAAGGGCTTCTCCGGCTGGCCGAAAGGATCGACGAGAGTTTCGCCCGGATGGTGGCGGCCATTTGCAATTCCAGCGGCCGGGTTGTCATCGCCGGGATTGGCAAATCCGGACTGGTGGGGCGCAAGATCGTGGCGACGCTCAACAGCACAGGCACGCGCGCTTTGTTCCTGCATCCGGTGGAGGCCATGCACGGCGATCTCGGAATCGTCTGCCGCGACGATGTGTTCCTGGCGCTGTCCAACAGCGGCGAGACCGAAGAGCTCAACATGCTGGTGCCGATCATCCGCGACATCGGATGCACCGTCATCGCCCTGACGGGCAAGACCGGCTCCACCCTGGCCAGGTCCAGCGATATTGTGATCGACGTCGGGGTGGCGCGGGAGGCCTGTCCTATGGGGTTGGCCCCCACCGCCAGCACCACCGCGCTGCTGGCGATGGGGGACGCGCTGGCGGTGGTGCTCATCAGCCGCAAAAACTTCAAGACCTCGGATTTCAGGAGATTCCACCCCGGCGGGTCTCTGGGGCAACGGCTTTCCCGCTGTGTTGCAGACTTTATGCTGACCGGCGGGGTCGTCCCGCAGGTGGCCCCGGGGACTCCCATGACGGCGGCCATCAAGGAAATTGACCGCTGCGGTCTGGGGGCCACCCTGGTGGTGCAGCCGGATGGTTTTCTTGCCGGGATCGTCACCGACGGCGACATCCGGCGCTGGCTTTCGCGCAACACGGATATTTCCCGGGAGACGGCCGAGGCCGTCATGACCCCCCATCCCCGCTCCGTCAGCCCCGAGACGCCGGCCTTTGACGCGCTCAACCTCATGGAGCATTTTCAGATCACGGTGCTGCCGATCACCAACCCCATCGGCAAAGTCAGGGGCGTGCTGCATCTGCACGACATTTTGGGAAAAGGTGAGTTCAAATTCAATGGTCGCTGAAAATCCCCAGACCCCCCGAGGGCTGATTTGTCCGCTGATCACCCCGCTGACGGCAGGCGGCGATTTGGATCTGCCGTCGCTCGAACGGTTGCTCGGCCATGTGCGCCGCTTTGCGGACGCTCTGCTCGTCGGGGACCTGATCTGGGGGGAGGGTGTGGCGCTGTCCGGGGCGGTCCGCCTGGCGCTGCTGGCTGCGGTGCTCGACGCCAATCGGGACCACAAGCCGCTGCTGGTGACGGTGACCGGACGGCACCCGGCCGATACCCTGGGGTTTATTCGAGCTGCCGAGGCGCTGGTGGCTCGCAGCGGCGATCCGGGCGGCGTCTGCTGGGTGGACTACCCGCTGGTCTATCACAGCAACCGGGGGTTGCCGCAGTTCTACCGCGCACTGGCCTCTGAAACCCGATTTCCCTTTATTCTCGCCAATCATCCGTCACTGGTTCAGGGCCTGAAGGGGCCGGGGCGCCTCACAAACATCCGAACCAGCGTGCTCAAGAAAATCTCCGCCAATCCGGCCCTGATGGGCCTGATCTTTGTGGGGGACCTCAGCCGGGCCCTCAATTATCACCTGGCGGTGCGGGGCCGCGACATGTTTACGTTCTACGACGGCGATGAGTGGGGCTTCCTGAAAAGTCCGGCCTCCGGCGGGGTCGTGGCCGGCGGCAGCAACCTGCTGCCGAGCATCTGGAAGGCCGTCACGCGATCCTCTCTCAATTGGCTGGAGGAAGGGCGGCGCTTTCTCCCCCACCCCGCGACCTTGCTCGAATCCGGCATCATGCTGCGAACCCTCGGGGAATTGTGCCGCAGCGCGCCTGCGGTTCAGATCAAAACCATCCTTCAGCGGGTGGGGATCATCGCCAGCGATGCCGTCGTTACCCCGGCGCTTTCGCACGCTCCTGGGTGGGAAGCGGATTTGAAGGCCTTTTTTAGCGCCTACGACCTTCTCTGAAAAACAACCGACGATTAGCTGTCGTATTCAGGGACGACTTATCTCCTCAAAACGGTTCCCGCGGATGGTGAGCAGGGAGGCCGCTTTGTGCGCCTCGCCGTTGGCCTCAAAGGCCGTCAGGCCGGTCACGCCCTGGAAGCCCTCCAGGGCCAGCAGCTTCTCCTTCAGGCTGCTGTGTAACCGGATGCCGGGAGCGCCGGCAGTCTGGAAGATCAGCATGGTCGAATCATAGGCGATGGCCTCGATGAAGCCCGGCAGGCTCCCGAAGGTCGCCTGGAAGTCGGCCACGAATTCGGAGACTTCGGGGGCCGAACTCTCCGCGAAAAAGCCGTCGGTCAGGAACGCACCCTGCACATAGCGCGCGGCAATTTCGATCAGGTGCGGGGAGTGCCACAGGTTGGTGCCCAGCAGATGGACATTCTGGATGTCGTGATAGGCCAGTTGGGGGACGATCAGACCGGCCGTGGCGGCACTGTCGGGAATGAAGACGGCATCGAAATCGACGACGGCCTGCGGCGTCTCGCCGCCGCTGCCATCCGGGGCTTCCATTTGCGGCGATTGGGTGCGCAAGCCGGAAGCGGAATTGTAGAAGCGGCCGGTCAGCTTCTTTATGGGCTCGGCAAAATCGGTCATATCTGGCGGGTAGGCTTCCAGTCCGGTGACCTCCCCACCGTGGGCCAGGATTTCATCCCAGAAGATGGCCATAAAAGTTTTGCCGTAGGTCTCATCCGGGTAGAGAATCGCAAACCGCTTGGCCCCCAGCTCCTGGGTGGCGTATGACGCCAGGGCCCGGGCTTGCAACCGGGGGGTGAGGAAATTTCGGAAAACATAGTCCCCGATTTCCACGATATTCTGTTTCTGGGTCAGGGTAATGATCGGAATGCCCAGCTGCTGGGCCTCTTTGGCAGCCTCTGCGGCCGTGATGAGCGGCCCGACGATGGCGGTGGCCTTTTCCTGGGCCAGCTCCTGGACCCCGCGAATTGCCGTCTGGGGGTCCGAGGCCGTATCCTTGACGATCAGGCGCACCTGTGCCTCGGGATTCAGCGCCGAATAGCGGCTCAGGGCCAGCTGGGCGCCTCTCAGAGCCCGGGCCCCGTAGTCGTGGTAACCGCCGCTCATCGGCAGCAGGCAGCCTACGGTCACCTCAAGCGGGATGCGCTGCTGCAGCGCCTGCCGGAGTTCCGCCACCTGGGGGGCGGACGCATGATCCGGAAAGCGGGCCTCAAAATCGGCAAAGGTTTTTTCGGCCGCTTCGTATTGTCCCGCATCCACCTGGTGGAGCCCCTGCTGGTATAACAGGAAGCCGGCCAGGATTGGGTTGGAGGCCGTCGCCAGCTGTTCGCCGACCGCCTGCGGATCGAGTTTTGGCACGACCTCCTTTATCCGTTCGGCAACCGGCTCCACCCGGCCCGGCACCAGGTCCAGGGCCTGGCCGTAGTAGCGCAGCGCATCGGCGGGGGCGCCGATGGCGCGATAGGCATCCCCGGTCAGGAGGTAGGCATTGAAAAGACTTTCGGAAGACGCGAGGTGTTTAAAGAGTTCGGGCGCCCCCTGGATCACCCGTTCGTATTGGCCGTCCCTG